>NZ_JBIWFI010000001.1:500893-696953 GCF_044762985.1 Streptomyces sp. NPDC096339
CGACATACGAGCGAGATACGACAGGGAGGCGTGCCGTGCGGGTGAGGGATCTGCTGGACATGCCGGAGCTCCGGCTCACGGTGCTCGACGACGGGGGCCCGGCCGGCCTGGACCGCGAGCTGCGCTGGGTCTACACCACCGACCTGCTGGAGCCCGCCGACTTCCTCGGTGGCGGCGAGCTCGTCCTGACCAGCGAGGGCTGGTACCGCACCGCGGCCGACTGCGAGACCTTCGCGGCCTCCCTGGCCGAAGGCGCCGCCGCCGCGCTGGTCGCCGGCGACATCCTGCTCGGCGAGGTACCCACCGCCCTCGTCGAGGCCTGCCGCCGCCATGGCGTCCCCGTCCTCGCCGTGCCGGCCGACATCAGCTACAGCACGCTGTCCCGCACGGTCATCGACCGCATCAACCGTGAACGCGGCCGGGTGCTCGCCGATGTCCTGAGCCACCACCGCCGCCTGGTCACCGCGCTCGTCGACGGCGCGGACCTCGGCGGCCTCGTGGCCATGCTCTCCGCCGAACTCGGCACCCCCTGCTGGGCCCTGTCGACGGCGGGTCGCCTCCTCGCCGGGCCGGGCGAAGAGCTCTCCGTCGCCGTCCGCGGCCGGCTCGCCGCCCACGCCCTGCGCGCCGAGCGCCTCCCGGCCACGGCCGACGGACACACCCTGCTCCCGATCGGCCGCCGCGGCGCCGGCGGCGGGCTCCTCGTCATCCTCGGCACCCCCGACGACGCGGGGACCGCTGCCCAGACCGCCGAGCTCCTCGCCCTGGGCGGCGCCCGCCGGGACGAACGCCGCCGCACCGAGCAGCGGTTCCACGCCCAGCTCGTCGAACTCCTCGACCAGCAGGCGCCGCCCGCCGCCGTCACGGCCCGCCTGCGCACCGCCGGCCTGGCCACGGACCGCCCGCTGGTCGCCGTGACCGCCCTCACCAGGGGCGCGCTGCGCTCCTGGGACCTCGCCGCGGACCTCGTCGAAAGCACCCTCGACGAGGACCCGGAGATCCGTGCGGTCGTCGCCGGAGGCGAGAGCGGACCGACCGTCCTGGCCTCACTCGGCACCCTGCTCGACGACGGGGCGCTCGCGACCCTGCTCCGCGAACGCCTCGCGCAGTTCGAGCCCGCCGCCGACGGTGGGCGCGTCGCCTTCGGCCTCGGCACGTGTTCCGACCCGGCCGGCCTCGGCCGCGCCCTAGAGGAATCCCGCCACGCCGCACGCCTGGCCGCACTGCGCCCCCAGCGACTGGCCCTGGTCACCGCCCGCGAACTCGACTCCCACCTCATGCTCCTGGCAGGGGTGCCCGGAGACATCCGGGCGGCGTACCGGCAACGCCTCCTCGGCCCCCTCCACGCCTACGACGCGGAACACGACACGGAGCTGACGCACACCCTCGCCGTGTTCCTGGAAGCCAACGGAGCCTGGCGCGCCGCGGCGGAGGCCCTCCACGTCCACGTCAGCACGCTGCACTACCGCATCGGCCGCATCCAGCACCTCACCGGCCGCGACCTGTCCACCGCCCGCGACCGCGTCGACCTCTACCTCGCCTGCGCCATCAGCGACACCTGACCGGCGGCGCCGCCGGAGGCCGGCGGCGGCCCGCCCCTCGCTCCCGCCGCAGGATCGTGATCAGGTCGCGGGGCAGACCGTGGGGCAGACCGTGGGGGTCGTGTTCGCGGCAGTGGGCCCCGGCTTCCGCTCCGGGGCCCCCTGTGTCCGCTTCACGATGGCCGCGGCGCGGTTCAGCGCGCTGGTGAGGTTCCCGCCCCGCGGTGCTTGATGTTGACGGCCGCCGCCTTGGCCAGGGCGGCGGGGTTCAGGAAGCGCAGCGGACCGATCATGCGGGCCGCGAACATGTACATGTGCCGCGCCATCGACTCGTCGCGGGCCGCCGCCGAGAACAGCAGCCGTTCCCCGGGGTTGAACGGCCGGGCCTTCGCGAAGTCGACCGCCATGGCCTGGTGGCCGCGCAGCCCGCGCCGGTGCCGGCGTGCGTACAGCGCGAGCGCCCTGTCGAGGTCGCCCCGGCCGGCCGCGGCCGGGGCGCCCGCCTCCGCGAGCCATTGCGCGGACTGCAGGGCCCATCCGCACCCCACGCCCCACAGGGGGTCACTGGTCAGGGCGGCGTCGCCGACGAGGGCGATGCCCGGGGCCGTCGGGTCGCGGGTGATCAGCGGGTAGTCGACGGTTCCGATGAACTTGGTGATGCGCTCGGCGGAGTCGACGGGCGGCGCCTCGGGCAGGGCGCGGACGAACTCGAGGAAGCTGCCCTCCAGGTCCTCCCTGAAGGCCGGCAGCCGCTTCTTGTCCGGGAGTACCGCGAGGACCGTCACCCCGTCGTCGTTCGGGAAGGCGTACGCCATGTCGGGTTCGAGGAACCAGGTCTGACCGATCCCGCCGTGCAGCGGAAGGTCGCGGAAGTGCGCGAGGTAGCCGAACCGGGTGTTCTCGTGCACCTTGGTGGGCACCTCGGCGAACTTCGCGACGGCCGAGTCCTTGCCGTCGGCGCCGACCACGAGCCGGGCCCGGATCTCACGGTCGCCCTGTGGCATCGACGTACGCACCCCGACGGTGCGCCCGGCGTCCCGGACCAGGCCCGTGACCCGGTGGCCGAGGAGCAGGTCGACGCCGGGGGTTTGCGCCGCGCGGGCCCTGATCAGCGGGTCGAGGGTGCTGCGCCGGACGTTGTACCCGTACGGCAGCGCGGGTCCGTCGGGCGCGGACCTCGGCTCGATCCATCCCCAACGCGTGTACCAACGGGCGTCGTTGTGGAGGGCTCCCGCCTTCTCCAGAGCGGGTATGAGGCCGAGTTCGTCCAGCACGGGGTGGGCGTTGGCCGTGATGGAGTGGGTGCACAGCACCTTGTACGCGTCGGGGTCGGAGCGACGTTCCAGCAGTGCGACGCGGACACCGCGCCGAGCGAGCAGGATCGCCGCGGCGCAGCCGGCGAGGCCGGCTCCGCTGATGACGACGTCGTAGTCGTTGGTCATGTACTGATCGCTCCCTTTGGGGTGTGGTGCCGTTCGTGGGAGTGGTGCGGTGCCGAATCAGTCGTGCGGTTACCCAATGGTAGGAGCTGCGCGTCGACTGAGGGGCGATCAGGTCGGGTCGTCGTGCGCCCGGACTTCCGGGGCTTCGGCGAGGCTCCGCTACCGGATCGGCGCCACAACGACGCGGAGGACGTACTGGACCAGCTCGACTCCCTCGGTGTCGAGCAGGCGGTCCTGGTCGCCTCCTCGTACGGCGGACGCGTGGCCGTGGAGATCGCCGCACGCCGACCGGACCGGATCTCCGCCATGGTGCCCTCGACGTGGCGGACTTCCGGCAGATCGCGGCCCGGCTGCCGGAGCTGCTCACCGACGCCCGGCACCTCGAACTGCCCTGGGCCGGGCATCTTCCCAGCCTGGAGCGGCCCGCCGTCGTGACGGACCTGCTCCTCGGCTTCCTGCGCGAGACGGTGTCCGCCGGCTGAGCGGACCACCTGGAGCCCCGTTCAGGCCACCCGCCGGCCCCGGTCGACCCAAAAGTCGCTCTTCGCAAGGGTGTTGCTATTGCGAGTAACAGGCAGAAAGCTTGTAGGGTACTTACCGTCACCTCGGGACGCGGAGCTTCGTCATGCCCAGACTGATCCCGGATTCCGGCCCTCAGCGCGTCATCGCCGCCTCGAACTTCATCTACACCGTCGGCAGTGGCCTCTATCTGACCGCCGGGGTCCTCTACTTCACCGAGGCAGTACGCCTTCCGGCGGCCTCGGTGGGCCTCGGACTCGGCATCGCCGGCGTCGTCGCGCTGGCCGTGGGCATCGCCGTCGGCCATCTCGCGGACCGCCACGGAGCACGCGGCGTCTACGCGATCACGCTCGCCGTGCAGGCACTGGCCACCGGCGGCTTCGTACTGGCCGACAACTTCTGGTCGTTCGTCCTCACGGTCGGTATCGCCACCGGCGCCAAGGCCGCCGGACTGGCCGCACGCAGTCCACTCATCAGGCACTACGGAGGGGACCGTCCGCAGGCGTTCCGCGCCTATCTCCGCGCCGTGACCAACGTGGGCATCTCCCTCGGCGCCCTGCTGGCGGGCTGGGCCGTGCAGGTGGGCACCCTCCCTGCCTACCGACTCCTGGTCATCGGCAACGCGGTCGCCTTCGCGGCTTCCGCGGCGGTCCTGCTCCGCCTGTCGCCGGTCGCCCCCGTCCCCACCACCGGCGGCCCCCGCCGGATCGCCCTGCGGGACCGCCCCTACCTCCTGCTCACCGCTCTCGACGGCATCATGGCCGTCCAGTTCAAGGTGCTCACGGTGGCCATCCCGCTCTGGCTGGTAACGGCCACCACCGCTCCTCGCTGGCTGATCTCCGGCACCATGCTCGTCAACACGGTCATCGTCGTCCTGTTCCAGATACGAGTCGGCCGCAGCATCGTTTCACCCGCGGCGGGCGGAGCCGCCTACCGGCGAGCGGGCGTGGCTTTCCTCGTCTCGTGCTCGTTGATCTCGCTGTCCGCCGGGATTCCGGCGTGGGCCGCCGCCACGCTGCTCACAGCGGCGATGGTGATCCACACCATCGGCGAGCTGTGGCACTCGGCCGCGGGTTTCGAGGTGTCGTTCGCCCTCGCTCCGCAGCACGCTACCGGCCAGTACCTAGGCGTGTTCGGCCTGGGCGCCGGACTGGCCGAAGCCCTCGGTCCGGCCCTGCTCATCTCACTCTGCATCGGCTGGGGCCGACCTGGGTGGTACGTCGTGGGAGCGCTGTTCGCGCTGACGGGTCTGGCGGCGCCCCTTGCCGTCACCTGGGCCCAACGCCACCAACAGCCCCGGCGGACACAGTTGCGGCAGGCTGTCACGCCGAAGGAGGCCGCCGTCTAGTGCTGTGACCGGAAAGGTTCACCGGGTCACGGCGCCCGGCACGGCACCTCGCGGCGTTGTCGGCCCTCGCAAGTAAGTCCAGTACGAGCCGAGGCCCTCCGCCTTGCGATGCTTCCCCTCGGCCCCTGCGGGCCTGGGGAGACCCCATGCACCGGACACCGCGACCCGGCAAACCTTTCCGGCCACAGCACTAGCCGGGGAGGCGGAAGCCGTTGAAGAGGTCGTCCATGCCGCGCAGGGCCAGGCGCGTGGGGGTGGCCCGGACCGCGAGGTCGCGTGCGGCCGCCGCGAGCGGGTGGCGGAGGGCGCCGAGACGGCCGACGCGGCGGGCCCGCACGCGCACCGCGTCGGTGCGGTCGCGACGGGCGGCGGTGTACGCGGCCAGGGCCGCCGGGACGGAACCCTTGCCGGTCGCGCCGGTCGTGTCGGTCCTGTCGTCCGTGCCGTTTCCGGTGGGGAGGAGGTGGGCCAGGACCACCGCGTCCTCGATGGCCTGGCAGCCGCCCTGGCCTAGGTTGGGGGCCATGGCGTGGGCGGCGTCACCGAGCCAGGCGATCCGGCCGTGGTGCAGGCGCGGGAGCGGAGCGGCGAGGTCGTACAGGTCGTTCTGTAGGACGTCGGCGGGCGCGAGGCGGCCGACGCGGTCGAGCAGGGCGGGGATCGGGTCGTGCCAGGTGCCGAAACGGTCGCGGAGTTCGGCACGGGGGTCGGCCGACCGGGTGCCGGCCGGGACGACCGCGGTGGCGTAGAGGTAGTAGCGGCCGTCGGAGAGCGGGGTCACTCCGAACCGCTGCCCCCTCCCCCACGTCTCGCTCATGGCCGGTACCCGCAGGTCCGGGGCGTCCACGAGAGCCCGCCAGGCGGTCTCGCCGATGTAGTTCAGGCCGGGGTGGGACGGGAAGTACGCGCGCCGCAGCGGGCTGTTGATGCCGTCCGCGGCGACGACCAGATCGGCGGGCAGGTCCGGGCCCGAGGCCGTACGGACGGTCGGACGGCCCTCCGCGTCGTCGACGGCGGTCACCGCGGTGCCGTAGCGGACGGTCCCCGGCGGCAGCGCGGCGGCCAGGGCGGCCGTGAAGGCCGGCCGCGGGACGGCTATGGGGGCGATGCCGTAGCGGGCCGCCATCTCCGCGGTCCCGGCGCGGGTCAGCCACTGGCCGGCGGAGCGGCGTACGCCCATCGTCGCGGGTATGGCGCTGCCGGTGGCGCGCACGGCGTCGACGCCGATGGCGTCGAGTGCGCGCAGGGCGTTGGGCGCCAGGCCGATGCCCGCGCCGGTGATGGGCGGTTCGGGGGAGCGTTCGCAGACGGTGACGTGCCAGCCGCGCCGGTACAGGGCGATGGCGGCCGTGAGACCGCCGATGCCCGCCCCGGCGACCACCGCGTGACGTTCCTCCATGGCACCCCTCATCGTCCGGTCCGGGCTGTCTCCACGGCTGCGCCTGGCACCGCCACTGTAGAGCGCGGGTGCGTCCTTTCCCGCTCCGTCGCCGCCAGTTCCACCCCGGTCCGGTACAGCTCGACCAGCAGGGGCCGCAGGGCCGCACCGGACGGGGTCAGGCCGTAACGGGTGCGGACGGGAAAGCCGGGCAGGCGTTCACGGAGGGCCAGGCCCTGCGCCTCCAGCGCCCGCAGCCGCTCCGTCAGCACCTTCGGGCTGATGTCGGGGAGACGGGCCGACAGCGCTCCGAACGACAGGGGGCTGCCCATCAGTTCCCGCAGGACGAGCGTGGTCCAGCGCCCGGACACCGCCGTGAGGGCGAGTTCCACCGGGCAGTGCGGCTCCGGCCGCCGGGTGCGCCCGCTGTCGTCGGGGACGAGCTCGGTGTCCCATCGGCCTGTGTGGCTTTCCGTTTGGTGACCCATTTCGGCCTCGGGTTGGCTGCCGCCATGAGCATCGGACGCGATCATGCACCCACTGTCCCCCTGACCACCGATCCCCGGCAACACCCGGCCGTCTTCGCGGCGGCGTTCAACACCGGCGACCCGGCGGCGTTGGCCCAGGTGTACGAACCGGACGCCGTCTTCGTTCCACACCCCGGGACCCCGCTGACGGGGGCGGCGCTCGCCTCCGCGAACGCGGAGTTCCTCTCGCTGGGGCTGCCGATCGAGGTGCGTCCACGCCACGTGTACACGGCGGGTGACCTCGCACTGATGATCGTCGACTGGAGCATCGAGGGAACCGGGCCCGACGGCGCGGCCGTCCGGCTGGCCGGAACGGCCACGGACGTGGCCCGCCGCGGCGCGGACGGGCTGTGGCGTTACGTCGTCGACAACCCGTTCGGCACCGCGCCCGCCTGACCGGGGGTGTCGCCGCGGAGAACGGCGACGCTCAGGTCGACCACGTAGTGCTCGTCCACCCATCCGTCCGGGAAACGCGCCATGAGCAGGGCCCGTTCGTCGGTGAGGAAGGCGTCCGTGCCGGGCTCGCCGATGAGGAAGAGGGAGTGCGTGGACAGTTTGGCGAGATGCGTGTCGACGGGGACGCGGCGCGACCAGGGGAGGCGACGGCGGGTGAAGCGTGCCCCGTACTGCGAGCGGGTGCGCTCGTTGATGTACCAGCCCGGGCCGAACCGCTCCTCGATGCGGGTCTGCTGGTCCGCGATCCAGTCGACGGTGACGTCCGGGTCGTTCGACCAGACCGCCAGCGCGCCGCCGGGGCGCAGCACCCGCCGGGCTTCGGGGACGGCACGGGCCGGGTCGGTCCAGTGCCAGGACTGCGCGTAGGTCAGCAGGTCCAGGCAACCGGACTTCAGTGGCAGCCGGTTGCCGTCCCCGCGCAGGAGCGGCGTCCGTGGATTGCGGCGCCGGAACTCCGCGGCCATGCCCTCGCCCGGCTCGATGCCGACCACGCGCGCCCCGCGTGCCTGCAAGAGGGCGGTGGCGATGCCCGTACCGGCCCCGATGTCGGCGGTACGGGCCCCGGCCAGTGGGAAGCCGGCGAGTTCGGAGAGGGCGTCGAACAGCTCGGTCGGGTAGGAGGGACGATGGGCGGCATAGCGAGCGGCCGCCGCGCCGAAGGAACGCGCACGGGATTCGTTCGTCATGCCGCCCATGATGGAGCTACTGGTACGGGTTGAACGGGATGCCCGCCGGCTTCGCCTTCGCCAGGTGGTCCGCGAAGGCGCCGTCCTTCAGGCCGAAGTGCGCGCTGCCGAAGTCGGCCTGGCTCAGCTTGTCCCGCAGTCCGGCGGGGTAACCCGACCATCCGACGAGTGCGGGGAACTGCCAGGCCTGGCGGTGGTTCTCCGGCGGTTCGTCATTGGTGTTGGCCGCGCGGAAGCAGTGCGTGCCGATGCCGTCCTTGTGGTAGACGATCTTGGGGTGGGTGCCGTCCCAGCGGATCTGGTCGCGGGCGTGGATGACGAAGTCCCCGTGTGCGGAAGTCGAGACGTACTTGGCCTCGTTGCCCTGGATCCACACCACGACGTGTTCCCAGTCGTGGCGGTGGCCGCCGAGGCTGATGCCGGGGATCGCCTGGTCCTTCTCGAAGTACAGTCCGTAGATCACGGCGCACCAGCCGTTGTTGCAGGTCCAGCGGGAGTAGCCGTTGGTGTTGGCGAGGTCCGAGGCGTCGCGGCAGTTGCCGTTGAGGGCACCGGTGGGGTTGAGTCCGCCGTTGAGTACTCCGGTCGGGCCTATCGCGGGGGTCGGGTAGCAGCCGTCGGTGTCGTAGTCGTAGGCCGGCTGGAAGGTCAGCTCGATCGCCTCGGCCTGGCTGGGCAGGGCGGGCGGTGGTGCGGCGAAGGCGACCTGGGGTACGGCGACCACCAGCGCGAGGGCGGCACCCACGACCGCTAACGATCTCCGGATGTGACGGTTCGTCCGCAAGGCGTGCCTCCTGGCCGGCCGGGTTCGGGATGGCGCGTGCATCGCGACCACCGTCGGCCGACACGCCGGGCAGCATCATTCGCGAACCGGGGCGGCGCAGCAAGGGTGTGGGCGGCCTCTCTTTCCGGCATGAACGGACACGAACCACCGGAGTGCGGACGCCTTTTGGCGTGTTCCCGAGCCGGATTCGAGTCAGGACGGACCGGGGCCCTCCCGCGGATCACGGTGATGGCAGAGTGGGTCCGTGAGTTACAGCATCTTCCTGCTCCGGTTCAGGGACGGCGAGGTCGTTCCCCTGGACACCGGGACGCTTCGCCGGGTGACGGAGCCCTGCCTGGTGGCGGGCGGCCAGGAGGAGGGCTTCTCGCAGATCCGTGCGGAGGACGAGGGCGAGGCGGACCTCTACCACGAGTCCTCGGGCGAGAGCGGCATGTCGTGCGTGACGGCGACGCATTTCGCCCGCGGGGCGATGCTCGGCGTGCTCTCACGGCTGGCGGCGGCCCTCGGGGCCTCGATCGTGCCGCAGTGCGGTCGAACACTGATCTTCCGCGAGGACGACCGCCCTCACCTCCCGGCGGAGCTCCGGGAGAAGGCGATGCTCATAGCCCCCACGGGGGACGCGTTGCAGGCGGCGTTCGACGCCGCCTGACCGCCCCCGGGCCCCAGGCCCCGAACCCGGCCCCTGCCCCGGCCCGCGTCACGCCGTCACGCCGTCACGCCGTCACGCCGTCACGCCGTCACGGTCAGAGGGTGTTCATCAGGATGATCGCCGCGAGGTCCAGCAGGATCACGGTGATGACGCCGATGACCATGGCCCAGGCTTTGCGCGATTCGTCCATGCGCACGAGTCTCCCCCCGGCCCGGGCCTCTCGCGAGGCGAGGCCCGGGCGGTCGCCCGTCCGAGAGGCCGCCGCCGTCGGTCAGGAGACCCAGGCTCCGGTCATACCGAGGACCGCGGAGCCGTCCCGGTCGGCCAGCTTGGTCCCGGTGAAACCGCGGGCCCACTCGGAGGTCTGGATGCGGAACGCGGGCTCTTCGGCGGTGAGCGCCTCCATGACCGCCTCGGCCGCGCCCGCCGGGGTCTGCGCCCCGTCCAGGAACTGGCCGACCGTGCGGTCGATGTAGTGGCGCATCGCGTCGGCGTAGGGGCCGGCCGCGGCGATGCGGGCGTCGATGTCGAGTCCGATGTTGTTGACGAACTCGGTCGCCACCGCGCCGGGCTCGATGACGGACACGCCCACCCCGACGGCGGCGGCGACGGGGGCCAGGCTCTCCATGTACCCCTCCACGGCGAACTTCGCGGCGCAGTAGGCCTCGTTGAAGGGCTGGCCGATGACGCCGCCGACGCTGGTGACCGTGATCAGGCGGCCTCCGGTAGCGCGCAGGTGCGGCAGGGCCGCCTTGGAGACGTTCAGCACGCCGAAGAAGTTCACGTCCATGACCTCACGCACGTCGGCGACGGACTCGAGCTCTAGGGTGCCGACGTGCCCGGCGCCCGCGTTGTTCACGACCGCGTCCAGACGGCCGTAGTCGGCGATCACGCTGGCCACGGCGGCGGCGACGGACTCCTCGTCGACGACGTCGAGCTGCCGGATGTCGAGTTCGACGCCCGCCTCGGCGGCGGCCTTGCGCAGGGCGTCGGCCCGGCCGGTGTCACGGAGGGTGGCGATGGTGCGCCACCTGGCACGGGCGGCGGCGATGGCGGCCGCCAGGCCGATGCCGGAGGAGGTACCGGTGATCAGGACCGTGCGGAGGGAGCTGTCGGGGGTGGTGGCGGTGGTGGGGTGGGTCGACATGGCCGGCGCCTTTCACTGAGCGTGATTTATGTGCGTGCACACACACTATAAATTTATGTGCGTGCGCACGCAAGCTCTAGACTGCGGACATGGCGAAAAAGCTCACCGAAACCGAGATGCCGACGGCCGACTACGCCTTCTACGGGCTGGTCTGGGCCGGCACCACCCTGACCGACCGGGTCGACCGGGCCCTGGTCAAGGCGCACGACCTTCCGGTCTCCTGGTTCGAGGTGATGCTGTGGCTGGCCTCCAGCCCCGAGCCCGTACCCGCTTCCACCCTCGGGAACAGCACGCTGCTCAGCCGCAGCCAGGTGTCCCGCGTCGTCGACGCCCTGCAGAACCGCGGCCTGGTGACCCGTACGCCTTCCGCGCGTGACGCCCGGTCGGTGGAGGTCTCCCTCACGGAGGCGGGACGCACGGTGTTCACCGCGGCCGACGCCACGCGGCGCGAAGCCCTGGAGCCGGTCTTCACCGAGCTGCTCGACGAGCAGGACCTGGAGGCCCTGGAAAGGGTGTGGCGCAAGCTCAAGGCCGCCAAGGCCGCGCAGGCCGAGAAGGGATAGGGCGCGCACGGCACCCCCCGGGCCGGCGGGGAACCCTCACGGGGCCCGCGGGCGCCCGGATTCAGCCTCCGTGACCGTCGGGGGCGGCCTCGACCTCGGCGGTGAGCGTGGCGGCCGCGGCGAAGAGGCGGGCGCAGCGATCCGTCATGGCCGCCGGGGTCTGCTCCGGGTGCTTGACCCACCAGCGGACGAGCGTGGCGACCAGGTCCCGCCAGACGTACTTGAGCGCGTCGGCGTCCAGCGGGTCGGCGGAACCGGCCGCGCGCAGCAGTTCGGCCGTGCCGCCGGCGGCGAGCCGGTCGATGGCCGACCAGTACTCCGAGGCCCGACGCTCGGCCTCGCCGCCGGGCGGAAGCGTGGTGTCGTACAGGACGAACCACGCCTCCCGCCGGCCCTCCAGGGCCTCGAAGATGCCGCGCAGCACGCGCAGCGGCGTGTCCGGCGCGGTGCCGTCGGCGCCCATCGCCTCCCGAATGACCTCCAGCAGCCGGTCCCCGACGGGCACCAGGCAGGCGACGTACAGGTCCTCCTTGGTGCCCAGGTACTGGTGCAGCAGCGTCTTGGTGACGCCCACGCGCGCGGCGATCGCGGGGAGCGAGGCCGCCGCGTAGCCGCGGGTGCCGAACTCCTCCGTGGCGGCCTCCAGCATCTGCCGCCGGCGGTGCTCCCGCGGGACTCCCTTGGTGCCGGCTCTTGTCACGGGGGTTGCCATGCGGCGATATTATCAGTAGGTAATTTACCCCGAGGTAAATTACCTGCGACCCCTGGAGCGCATCCATGGCCGGCACCACCCCGCAGCCGCACTCCCGCACCCGCTCCTGGTGGGGCTGGGGCTGGGAGGACGCCCATCCCGACGACGCGGAATGCACCGCGATGGGCGCCCTGATCCCCGGCACCCTCGCCCGCCCGCTCCCCGTCCCCCGCGTCCGCGACCTGGGCATCGCGGGCCCCGCGGTCGAGGCCCCGCGCAGCCTCGCCCACCTGGTCACCGACGATCCCGGTGACCGCGCCGCCCACGCCATGGGGAAGGCCTACCGCGACGTGGTGCGGGCCCTGCGCGGGCGGCCCGGCCGGATCCCCGACCTCGTCGCCCGCCCGACGGACGACCGGGAGGTCGCCGACCTGCTGGAGTGGGCCGGGGAGCGGCGGGTCGCCGTCGTACCGTACGGCGGGGGCTCCTCGGTCTCCGGCGGTGTGGAGTACCGCGGTGACGCCCACGGGGCGGTGATGTCCCTCGATCTGACGGCGATGGGCCGCGTCCTGGAGGTCGACGCCGAGGGGCGGGCGGCGCGCATCCAGGCGGGCACCCTCGGGCCGAGCCTGGAGGACCAGCTGCGGCCCCACGGACTCACGCTGCGCCACTTCCCGCAGAGCTTCGAGTTCTCCACCCTGGGCGGCTGGCTGGCCACCCGCGCGGGTGGCCACTACGCCACCGGCCGCACGCACATCGACGACTTCGCGCAGTCGATGCGCGTGGTCACCCCGGCCGGCACGAGCAGTTCCTGGCGGCTGCCCGCCTCCGGCGCCGGGCCCTCGCCCGACCGGCTGTTCCTCGGCTCCGAAGGTGCCCTCGGGGTCATCACCGAGGCGTGGGTACGGTTGCAGGCGCGCCCTCGCCACAAGGCGTCCGCCTCGGTCGCGTTCGCCCGCTTCGACGACGCGCTCCGGGCGGTGCGCGCCCTCGCGCAGTCCGACCTCTCCCCAGCCAACTGCCGCCTGCTGGACGCCGGTGAGGCGGCGCTGTCGGGCGCGGCGCGGGACGGCTCCGCCGTACTGGTCCTGGGCTTCGAGTCGGCGGACGAGCCGGTGACCGCCCGGCTCGACCGGGCCGTCGCTCTGGCCCGCTCGCACGGCGGCCGGTCCGGCGCGACGGTCGGTGCGTCCGGTGCGTCCGGTGCATCCCGTGCGGACGCGGGTCCCGGCGGCGACGCGGCCGTGAGCGCCTGGCGCTCCGCCTTCCTGCGGATGCCCTACCTCCGCGACGGTCTGGCCAGGATGGGCGCGGTCGCGGAGACCTTCGAGACCGCGGCCACCTGGGACCGGATCCCCGGCCTGATCGAGGCGGTGCGTACCGAGGTCGGTGCGGCGGCGCTCAAGGCGACCGGTCACCCGGCCACCGTCAACTGCCGTCTGACGCATGTCTATCCGGACGGGGCGGCACCGTACTTCACCGTCCTGGCCGCCGGCCGGGACGGCGACGAGGACGCCCTCTGGGACGACTTGAAGGCCGTCGCGGTCGAGGTCCTGCACCGGCACGGGGCGACCGTGACCCATCACCACGCCGTCGGCCGGGACCACCGTCCGGGCTACGACCGCCAGCGGCCCGAGCCCTTCGCCCTCGCCCTGCGCGCCGCGAAGGCGGCGCTCGACCCGCACGGCATCCTCAACCCCGGCGTACTCGTGGACTGACCGGGGCCGCGGTCCGGCGGGCCAGTGCCGGCCCCGAGGACGGGTGCGGGCCGCGCGGACCGCTTCGGGCGGGCCGGCTCAGTGCTCCTCGCCGGCGATGAGCAGTTCACCCACCGCGTCCGCGAGGACGGCCCGGGCCGGGGCGGGCATCGCGGCGTCGGTCACGAACCAGTCGGCCCGGTCCAGTGCCGCGAAGCCGCTGAGCCCGACGACGCCCCATTTGCTGTGGTCGGCGACGACCGCGACCCGCCGGGCCGAGGCGACGAGCGCCCGGTTGGTCTGCGCCTCCATGAGGTTCGGGGTGGTCAGCCCCGCCCCCTCGGCCACCCCGTGGGCGCCGAGGACGAGCAGGTCCACGTGGAGGGAACCGATCACCAGGTCCGCGAGCGGACCGACCAGCGCGGCCGACGGGGTGGGTGCGCCGCCGGTGAGCAGCAGGGTGGGGGCCCCGCTCCCCGGTTCCCCGTCCGCGGCCCGCACCAGCTCGGCGACCGGGAGCGAGTTGGTGACGATCGTCAGCCGCGGGATGCCGAGCAGCCGGGCGGCGACCGCGTGCGCGGTGGTGCCGCCCGAGACGGCGACCACGCTGCCCGGTTCCACCAGGGTCGCGGCGGCTTCCGCGATGGCCGCCTTCGCCGCGCCCTCCAGATCGGACTTGGCGGCGAATCCCGGCTCGTGGCCGCTGGCCCCGTTCGCGGCGACGGCCCCGCCGTAGACCTTCTCCACGGCGCCGCTCCGGGCCAGGGCGTCCAGGTCCCGGCGGATCGTCATGTCCGAGACGCCGAGCCGCCCGACGAGGTCCGCCACGCGCACCGCGCCGTCGCGCCGGACCGCGTCCAGGATGAGCGCGCGGCGCTGGTGGGCCAGTTGGGCTGCCTGTTCGGCCACGATCGCTCCCCCGGTGTCGGCCAGTGCCTCGGAAGGCAGCAAGATAACACGGCGGACTGTTGAAGCATGGGGAACTTCAACCCATTTGCTGGTGCCTGCTGTTTGATTCTGTTTATTCTTGACAGGTGAAGAAAACACTCGCGAAACTCGCGGACGGCCGCGAACTGATCTACTTCGACACCGACCAGAGCGCCGTACGCGAGGCTCCCGACCTGCGCCCGCTGGAGCCCGTGGACAGCCGGCCCGAGCTGCGGCAGGACGAGGCGACCGGCGACTGGATCACGATCGCCTCCCACCGACAGGGCCGCACCTACCACCCGCCCGCCGGGGAGTGCCCGCTGTGCCCCTCCCGGGACGGCCGGCTCGGCGAGATCCCCGCCGCCGACTACGAGGTGGCCGTCTTCGAGAACCGCTTCCCCTCCCTCTCGGGCCCGGTCGGCCGCTGCGAGGTCGTGTGCTTCACCCCGGACCACGACGCCCGGTTCGCCGATCTCACACCGTCCGCCGCCCGCCTGGTCCTGGACGCGTGGACGGACCGCACCGCGGAGCTCTCCGCCCTCCCGGGGGTCGAGCAGGTGTACTGCTTCGAGAACCGCGGGGTCGAGATCGGGGTGACGCTCGGTCACCCGCACGGCCAGATCTACGCCTTCCCCTTCGTCACCCCCCGAACGGCGAAGATGGCGGCGGCGGCGGCCGCCCACCGCGACGCCACCGGCCGCAACCTCTTCGAGGACCTCGTGGCACGCGCCCGCGCCGCCACGGAGCGCGTGGTCACGGCCGGGGAGCACTGGACCGCCTTCGTGCCGTACGCCGCCCGCTGGCCGTACGAGGTGCACCTCCACCCGCACCGCCGCGTCCCCGACCTGACCTGCCTCACCGAGGCCGAGCGGGCCGAGTTCCCCGGCATCTACCAGGACCTGCTGCGCCGCTTCGACCGGCTCTTCCCCGCGGCCGGGCGGCCGGAGGCTCCCGTACCCACGCCGTACGTCTCCGCCTGGCACCAGGCTCCCCGTACCGGCGGCGAGGAACTGGCCCTGCACCTGGAGCTGTTCACCATCCGGCGGACCGCCGACAAGCTCAAGTTCCTCGCCGGGACGGAGTCTGGTACGGAAGCCTTCATCAACGACGTCGCCCCCGAGGCGGCGGCGCGGCGGCTGCGGGAGGCCCTGTCGTGAACCGGACGGACCAGTGGGACGACGACAGGCGGGCGCGGTTCGTCGCGGACGAGTTCCGGCGACTCTTCGAAGGAGCCCCGGACGGGGTGTGGGCCGCGCCGGGCCGGGTCAACCTGATCGGCGAACACACCGACTACAACGACGGGTTCGCCCTCCCCATGGCGCTCCCCCGGAGCACCCTGCTCGCCGCCCGCCGCCGCACGGACGGACGGCTGCGGCTGCACAGCGCGCAGGGCGACGGCCGGGTCACCGACCTGGAGGTGGCCGCACTGGCCCCCGGCGCCGTGACCGGCTGGGCCGCCTACCCTGCCGGAGTGGTGTGGGCGCTGGCCGAAGCGGGGCACCCGGTCGCGGGGGCCGACCTCCACTTCGACAGCACGGTGCCCACCGGTGCCGGACTGTCCTCCTCCGCCGCGCTGGAGTGCGCGGTCGCCGTCGCGTACGACGAGCTGCACGGGCTGCGCCTCTCAGGGGCCGATCTCGCCCGGATCGCCCAGCGCGCGGAGAACGCGTTCGTCGGCGTGCCCTGCGGGATCATGGATCAGATGGCCTCCGTGTGCGGCACCGCCGGATCGGCCCTCCACCTCGACGCCCGCAGCCCCGAGCTGCACCGGCACGTTCCCTTCGACCTGCGGGGCCAGGGCCTGCGGCTGCTGGTGATCGACACCCGGGTCACCCACGACCTCGGCGACGGGGCGTACGCGGCCCTCCGCGAGGGGTGTGAGAAGGCGGCCGCCCTGCTCGGCCTGCCCGCCCTGCGCGACCTGTCCGCCGGGGAGCTCCCGCGGGCACTGGACGCGCTGCCGCAGGAACTCGCGCCGCTGGTGCGCCACGTGGTGACGGAGAACGCCCGGGTCACCGAAGCCGTGGCCCGGCTGCGGGAGGGGAACGCGGCGGCACTCGGCCCGATCCTCACCGCCGGCCACGCCTCGCTGCGCGACGACTACCGCGTCTCCTGCCCGGAGACCGACCTCGCGGTTTCCTCGGCGCTGGACGCGGGCGCGCTGGGCGCGCGGATGACGGGCGGCGGCTTCGGAGGTTCCGTCATCGCCCTGGTGCGGTCCGGACAGGAGGAGATCGTGGGCGGCCACGTCACGGCCGCTTTCGCCGACGCCGGCCACCGGCCCCCGCACCTCCTCACCGCGACTCCCGCGGCCGGCGCCCGCCGCGTCGCCCTGCCGCCGGAGGGGGCTCGGCCGGCGCTTTCTTAGCGGGACGTTAGATCTCGTCGCCGGACCTTGTCCGGGGGCGACGGCGGACGCATGCTCTGGGAACTTCCCCAGCACGGGGGGCTGGGGAAGTCCCGAGTTTCCACGCTTCGCGTTCCTCGTCCCGCATCAGGGACCTCCGTCTGGAGCCGCCATGTCCTCGTCCGCCGCCGCCCTGTCCGAACCACCGTCCGCGGATGAGCGGGGGCGGCGCCGCCTCGCCCTGATCGGCGGCTCGCTCGGCAATCTGGTGGAGTGGTACGACTGGTTCGTCTACGCCAGCTTCGCGATCTACTTCGCCGACTCCTTCTTCCCCGGCGACAACCCGACCACGCAGCTGATGAACACGGCGGGGATCTTCGCGGTGGGCTTCCTGATGCGCCCCGTCGGCGGCTGGATCCTCGGCCGCGCCGCCGACCGGCACGGCCGCAAGAGCGCCCTCACCCTCACCGTGACCATGATGTCGGTGGCCGCTCTGCTGATCGCCGTCGCGCCCACCTACGGGCAGGCCGGGTACTTCGGCGCCCTGGTGCTGCTGCTCGCGCGCCTGCTGCAGGGCATGAGCATCGGCGGCGAGTACGCGGCCAGCGCCACCTACCTGACCGAGGCGTCGGCCCCGGGCCGGCGCGGCCTGGGATCGTCCTTCCAGTACGTGTCGATGACCTGCGGCCAGCTGCTCGGCCTGGGCGTCCTGATCACGCTTCAGCACACGCTCACCAGCGCCCAGTTGACCGAGTGGGGCTGGCGGATCCCGTTCGTCCTCGGGGCCCTGTTCGCGGTGGTCGTCTTCTGGCTGCGGCGCCGGCTCCAGGAGACGGACGCGTTCAAGGAGCAGGCGACGGGCGAGGACGCCGGGGCCGACGGGACGCGCGGCACGCTGAAGGCCCTGTGGGAGCACCGGCGGCAGGCGGGCCTGGTCATGGCGCTCACCCTCGGCGGCACCGTGGCCTACTACACCTACACCACGTACCTCACCAAGTACCTGGTGGGCAGCGCGGGCATGGCGAAGACGACCGCCACGCTGGTGAGTTTCACCGCGCTGACCCTCTTCGCCGTACTGCAGCCGTTCGCCGGGATGCTGTCGGACCGGATCGGCCGACGCCCCCTGCTGATCACCTTCGCGGTGGGTTGCACCGTCGGCACCTACCCGATCATGACCGCCCTCGGCTCCGCCTCCTCGTACTGGTCCGCGCTGGGCCTTTCCCTGCTCGCCCTGGTGATCGTCACCGGCTACACCTCGATCAACGCGGCGGTGAAGGCCGAGCTGTTCCCGACGCGGGTGCGCGCTCTGGGCGTGGCGCTGCCGTACGCGCTCGCCAACGCGCTCTTCGGCGGCACCGCGGAGTACGTGGCACTGTGGTTCAAGAACAGTGGCCGCGAGACGATGTTCTTCTGGTACGTCTCCGGGTGCGCCCTGGTCTCCCTCGTGACGTACGTCCTCATGCCCGACACCCGCGATGCCGCGCTCAGCCGCGCCGAGGCCGGCGCCGGGGCCGGTGGCGGGGCCGACACGGGTCGGCGGCCGGCGGCGGCTCCCGCCGATGCCGCGCACTGATCCACACCGGTAACCTGTCGCGGGTCACAGGTCACCGGCTGCCGGTCACGAGGAGGCCGTTCGTGCACGCGCTTCTCGTCGAGGACGACGACCGCATGGCCCAGGCGCTCGGCACCGCCCTCGCGCAGCGCGGGCACACCGTCCGCCGGGTCGCCCGGGCCCTGGACGCCCTGCGGCACGTCCACGAGGCCGAGTTCGTCCTGCTCGACCTCGGCCTGCCCGACCTGGACGGGATAGAGCTGCTGCGGCGGCTTCGCACCGTCTGCGGCGCACCGTTGATCGTGGTGACCGCGCGGTGCGAGGAGCGCGACATCGTGCAGGGGCTGCGGGCGGGCGCCGACGACTACGTCGTCAAGCCGTTCCGGATGGCCGAGCTGATGGCCCGGATCGACACCGTGCGCCGCCGGACGGAAGCGCACTCGGCCGGTGCCGTCCCCACCGCCGGTGAGCCCGTGCGCACCGGGGACGTCGAGGTCGATCTGGCGGGCCGCACGGTCACCGTGGCCGGTACCGAAGTCCAGTTGACGCGGCGCGAGTTCGACGTGCTCGCCCTGCTGGCCGCCCGCCCCGGAGAGGTCCGCTCCCGGGAGGAGATCCTGGACCGGATCTGGGGGGACGCGTTCCTCGCCGCATCCCGCTCCCTGGACGTCCACGTGGCGGGGATCCGCGCGAAGACCGGCCGCTCCGGTCTGGTGCGCACGGTCCGAGGCTTCGGCTACCAACTGGGCTCTCCCTCGTCACGCGGCGGGCGGGACGGCGCCCGGTGAGACGCAGGCTCCTCGCGGTGCTGATGGTGCTCATGGGGGTGGCGGCGCTGCTGCTGTGCCTCCCCCTGGCCGACGCCTACGCGCGGGGACGGACCGAGCACCTGCTCCTGCAGCGGCGCTCGGACGCGGTGAGGTTCGCCGATCTCGCCGACCGGATGCGCACCGACGCCGATCGGTCGGAACTTTCCGCCGAGATCAGCCGGTACGCCGAGCTGTACGCGGCGGGAGTGGTCGTGGTCGACACGGCGGGCGCGACGACCGCGCAGGCCGGCCCCGCCATCGGCGCCGGTGTCGATGCCGGTGCCGGTGCCGGTTGCTTCACGGCCGCTTCGGACGCCTGCCGGCGCGCCCTCACCGGACGTTCCACCGACCTGCTTCCCACGCTGCGCCCCTGGGGCCCGGCGTCCGTCGTGCTCGCGGAGCCGGTCGGCCGGGACGAGCGGGTCAGCGGCGCCGTCCTGCTGACCGTGCCCACCGCCGCCGCGCGCCGGGACGTGACGGTCCGCTGGTCGCTCATCGCCGCCGGGGCCCTCGCCGCCTTCGCTGCCGCGGCCCTGGTCGCGGCGGGCATCTCGCGCTGGCTGATGCGTCCGCTCCTCGACCTGGACCGGGCGGTGGAGGGCCTGGCCGCGGGCAGTCTCCAGGCCCGGGCCGTCTCGGCCGCGGGGCCGCCCGAACTGCGCCACCTGCGGCAGCACTTCAACACCATGGCGCAGGCCGTCTCCGAGTCCATCGGCCGCCAACGCGACTTCGTCGCCGACGCCTCCCACCAGCTGCGCAATCCGCTGGCCACCCTGGTGCTGCAACTGGAGAACGTCGAGCCGTACGTCGCCCCCGGTCCGGGCCGGGCCGAGCACACCCGCGCCCTGGACGAGGCCGAGCGCCTGGAGGAGCTGCTCGACGGCCTGCTGGCCCTGGCCCGGGTGGAGTCCGGTGTGGCAGAGCCCCACGAGCACGACGTGTCGCAGGCGGTACGGGAACGGGTACGGGCCTGGGAGCCGGTCTTCCGTGACGCCGGCCTGGCACTGGCGACGGCGGACCTCGCCGAGGAACTGCGCGCACGCGCCCTGCCGGACGCCACCGGCCGGATCCTTGACTCGCTCCTCGACAACGCCGTCAAGTTCGTGCCGCGGGGCGGCCGTATCGAGGTGACCACCGCGCGGGGCACGGACGGGACGGCCGTGGTGCGGGTGGCCGACGACGGTCCGGGAGTCGGGGAGGACCAACTCCCCCTGCTCCTACGACGCTTCGCACGCTCTCCCGAGCATCAGAACGTTCCCGGCAGCGGTCTCGGACTGGCCATCGCCGACGAGATCGCCCGGATCAGCGGTGGTTCGCTCGGCGTCGGAGCCAACACGCCCCACGGCCTGGTCGTCGAACTCCGACTCCCGTGCGCGTAAGGGGTCAGCCGTACACCGAGCGGTAGTAGGCGGCCGCGCCCGGGTGGAGCGGCACCTTCCCGGTCGAGATGGCGAACCGCGGTTCGAGGCGCGCTCCCGCCGTCACCTCGCGCAGCAGGTCGCGCCGGCGGTCGAACACCACCCGGAGCACGTCGCGTACGGCACTCGCCGGTACGTCGTGACGGGCCAGCAGGTAGTTGCCGACTCCGATGGTGCCCACCGGCTCCGTCGGCCCGTACGCCGAGGCCGGGAACGTGACCGCCGTGTAGACGGGGCCGTAGCGCTCTCGCAGGGCTGCCACGTGGCCGTCCAACGGCAGCAATCTGAGCTGGAGTTCAGCGGCCAGCCCCGACAGCGCCGGCGTGGGCACACCGCCGGACCAGAACAGCGCGTCGACCGTGCCCGTGCGCAGTGCCTTCGCCGACTCGGTGAGGCCCAGTTGCCGCTCGTGGGCCTGCGAAGGGCCTTCGCCCAGCCCGGCCGCGGCCAGCACCCGCCGCGCCACCACCTGCACTCCCGAGCCCGCCGCGCCGGCCGCGACCGTACGGCCCGCCAACTGGCCCACCGCCCGAACCGGACCGACCGCCGGCACGAGGAGGTGCGTGTAGTTCACGTAGATCCGGGCCAGCGCCGTCACACCGGCGGGCCGGGAGAACCCCTCGCGCCCCAGCGCGGCGTCCTCGGCCACGTCGGCCATGGCCAGCGCCAGGTCGGCGGAACCGTCCTCCAGTTTCCGCAGGTTGTCCACGCTGGCGGACGTGCTCACCGGTACGACTTCCAGCGCGCCGCCACTCGCGGTGACGGCCTGTGCGAGAGCTCGACCGAACGCGTTGTACGGGCCGCCCTCCGGCCCGGTCGCGAGCCGCAGGCGCCGCACCGGAGGCGAGTTCCCCGAGCAGCCGGCCAGTGCGAGCGCGAGCGCCCCGGCTCCGGCGCCGACCACCCGTCGCCGGCTCCACCGCTCGCTGCTCACGGCGGAAGCCTAGCCGCCGTCACAGCCTCAGGACGATGAGGGCGGTGTCGTCGGTGACCCCGGCGGGTGGGATGAGGTCGGCGAGGAGGGCGTCGGCGAGGCTGTCGGGGTCGGAGGTGTGGTGGCGGGCGAGGGAACGGGCGAGCCGGTCCAGGCCGATGTCGATGTCCTCCCGTCGGCGTTCGACCAGCCCGTCGGTGTAGAGGACGAGTACGGACCCTTCGGCGAAAGCGGTCTGGGCCTGGGGGCGGGAGACGTGCTCGGGGCGGACGCCGAGCGGAGGGTCGGTCGCCTGGTCGAGGAAGGTGACGGTCCCGTCGGGGCGGCACAGCGCGGGCGGGGGGTGTCCCGCGCTGCTGTAGGCCAGGGTGCTTTTGGGCCAGTCGATGAAGACCGACACGGCGGTGGTGGATTCGGCGCCGTCGACGGAGCGCGAGTACAGGCCCACGACTTCGAGGGCCTGGGCGGGGCCGTCGGCGACGCGGGAGGCCGCGGACAGCGCGCTGCGCAGCTGGCCCATGACTCCGGCCGCCCGCAGTCCGTGGCCGACGACGTCTCCGACCGCGACGGCGGTGCGGTGACCGTCGGCGAGGTCCACGAGGTCGTACCAGTCGCCGCACACGTTCAGGGCCCCCACGGCGGGCCGGTAGCGCACGGCGGCCTGGTGGTGGGCCAGTGGCCGGGGCGCGGGGAGCATGGCCTGCTGGAGGTGGAGGGCCACTTCGCGTTCGCGGGCGATGGCCCGGCGCAGCCGTTCGTTGAGTTCCTGCAGCTCCCGGGCACGGGTGTAGAGCTCGGCTTCCAGGACGGCGGCGTGATCGCTGCCGGAGCGGTTCCCGCGGGCCCGGATGAGCTCCGTCACCTCCTCCACGCGGTGCAGCAGCAGCGCCACGGAGCCGTCGGCGGCGAGGACGGGGACGTTGACCGGGCTCCAGTAGCGTTCCTCCCACACGCCGGGCCGGTCCTGGTACTCCACGTCGTAGCGCTGCAGCGCCATGGTGTCGCGTTCGCCGGTGACCGCGACCCGTCGCAGGGACGCGTACAGGTTGCGCATGCCGGTCGCGCCGGGGTCATTGGGGTTGTCGGGGAAGACGTCGAACAGGTAGCGGCCGATCACCTGCTCGCGGGTGCGCCCGGCCATGGAGAGGAACGCCTCGTTGGCGTCGGCGTACACCAGTTCGGGGGTCAGCAGCGCGACCGCACCCGGCAGGGCCTCGAAGACCGCCTGGTAGTCGATGACGGGTCCGCTCATGATGTCCACCTGCCCGGATGCCGGCCGCCGCTCCGATCACGGGGCTTCCACCATGCCACGAGGGCGGCGGGCGGGCCGTTCACGTGACCCGGGTGTGTCGGTACGGACCGGGGACCCCGCCGTCCGGCACGGTTGGTCACTGTGCGCAGCCGTCCGCGCGTGACGGCACCCAGAGGTACATGTGAGGGGTTCGCATGGCCGAGAACAACGCCGGGAACCACGCCGAGAACAACGCGGAGAACGGCATCTCCCGGACCAGCCGCCGGGCGGTCCTGCTGGCCGCCGGATCGGCCGGCGCCGCGGCGCTGACCGCGGCGTGCGGCGGCCCGGCCGGAACCAGGGGTGCGGCAGGTCAGCCGTCCGCCGCGCCGTCCCGGCCGGGGGGCGGCGCCAGCAGCCCGGCCTGCGTCCTGGCCACGGAGGCGGGTGCGGGTCCGTACTACATGAACCTGGACCGGGTCCGGTCCGACATCACCGAGGGTCGCGGCGGTGTGCCGCTGCGGCTGGACCTGACGGTGGTCAGGGTGTCGGAGGGCTGCCGACCGCTCGAAGGAGCCGGCTTCGACGTGTGGCACGCCGACCCCTCGGGCGACTACTCCACCGGCAAGGCCACCTTCCTGCGCGGCACCCAGGTCACGGACCGTGCCGGCCGGTGCGTGTTCCGGACGATCGTGCCCGGCTGGTACGCGGGGCTGGCGCCGCACATCCACTTCAAGGTGCACCCGGACGCGCGTACCGAGACGACCTCGCAGTTCTTCTTCCCCGAAGACATCCTGCTGAAGGTGTACGCGCGACAGCCCTACGCGCGCCGCCCCGCACCGAAACACCCCAACAGCCGGGACAGCCGCTACCGGGCCGCCGGCGCCACGATGACGCTGCCCCTCTCGCCCGACGGCGACGGGTACCGCGCCGCGTACACGGTGGGAATCGCCTGAGCCGAGGGCAGGCCCTGCCACGGCGCGGGCAGACCTCCCGGCCGCGTAGGCCTTCCCTGCAACCCGCCTACGGCTCGGCCCGTGATCCGCCGGGCAGCGCCCGCTCCGGCCGCCTCCGCGCGTCACTCACCCCGCGTCGCGCCCGTGCGGGGTCAGGGCGTCGAGCAGGCCGGGGAAGGCCTGGTCCATGTCGGTGCGCCGGAGCGTGTTCATGCGGGAGGTGCCGGCGTAGTGCTGGCGGATCAGGCCCGCCTCGCGCAGCACCTTGAAGTGGTGGGTCGCGGTGGACTTGCTGACGTTGATGTCGAAGGCGCCGCAGGCGATGTCCGCGCCGTCGGCGGCGTCGAGCTGGGTGACGATGCTCCGGCGTACCGGGTCGACGAGGGCCTCCAGCACCTGCTGGAGGTCGAACTCCGAGACGTCGGGGTGGGGTGGCGTGCGTTCCATGCCCACATGGTACGACGCCCGTCAAAGTTTGACAGTGATCGTACTTCCGTGTCACGGTAGCGGCGACTTCCGGTGAAGGAGAGCGCCATGGCGAGGACTGTGCGGTTCCACGAATTGGGCGGGGCCGAAGTGTTGCGGCTGGAGGATCTGGAGCCCGGCGATCCGGGGCCGGGTGAGGTCCGCATGCGGGTGGACGCGATCGGGCTGAACAGGGCGGAGGCGCTGTTCCGGAGCGGCCGGTACATCGAGCAGGTCAAGCAGCTGCCCTCCGGGCTGGGCAACGAGGCGGCCGGGGTGGTCGAGGCGGTCGGCCCCGGGGTGGTCGGGCTCGAGCCGGGGCAGGCGGTGAGCGTCGTGCCGAGCTTCTCCCACAACGACCACGGCGTGTACGCCGAGCGGGCGGTCGTCCCGGCGAGCGCCGTCCTGCCCCGCCCCGAGGGCGTGGACGCGGTGACGGGCGCGGCCGTGTGGATGCCGTACCTCACCGCGTACGGCGCGATGGTCGAGGTGGGTGGGATGCGGGCGGGTGACGTGGCGGTGGTGACCGCGGCCTCCAGCGGCGTCGGCCTGGCCGCGATCCAGACCGCCAACCGCGTGGGCGCCACCCCGGTCGCCGTGACCCGTACCCGCGACAAACGGCAGCGGCTGCTGGACGCGGGGGCGGCCGAAGTGATCGTCTCGGACGAAGAGGACGTGGCGGGGCGCCTGCTGGAGGTGACGGGCGGCCGGGGCGCCGAGTTCGTCTTCGACGCCGTCGCCGGACCGGGCGTGACCGACCTGGCCCGCGGGGTGGCCCCCGACGGCACGCTGTTCCTGTGGGGCGCGCAGAGCGGGCAGCCCACGCCCTACCCCGGATTCGACCTGGGCATGCCCGCGTTGAACATCCGTACGTACACCATGCTGGAGATCACCCGGGACCCGCAGCGGATGCACCGGGCGACGGCGTTCATCACCTCCGGCCTGCGTACCGGGACCCTGCGTCCGGTGGTGGACAGCGTCTTTCCGCTGGAGGAGATCGTGCGGGCACACCGGCACATGGAATCCAACACCCAGTTCGGCAAGATCGTGGTCACCGTGGACCACTGAGACGAGGTCTTGCCGCCGGGGTTGTCAGTGGCGGCTGCCAGTGCTGTGGCCGGAAAGGTGTGCCGGGTCGCGGTGTCCGGTGCATGGGATCTCCCCAGGCCCGCGGGGGCCGAGGGGAAGCATCGCGAGGCGGAGGGCCTCGGCTCGTACTGGCCGTACTTGCGAGGGCCGACAACGCCGCGAGGTGCCGTGCCGGGCGCCGTGACCCGGTGAACCTTTCCGGTCACAGCACTGGCGTCCCGGCGACTTCACCGACTCGGAAGCAGGGGGACCACGCCATGCCCGAACGCACGGCCGACCAGATCCTGGGCGAGCGGTGGCAGAGCCACGCGCAAGAAGCGGTCGCGGATGCCGGGGAGGACCATCCCGGCCGGGACGAGGTCGTCGAACTCTTCGGCGACCCCGCGCCGTTCACGGAGGTGGTGGCCCCCTTCGGTACCCGGTGGCCCGGACTGGCGGCCGCTCCGCCCCGGCCCTGGCCCGATGCCGAGCAGCTCGCGGCACGGGTGCTCGGCGAGCTGTCGGAGATCGACGGACACGCCGAGGAGGGGTACCTCCTCGACGCGGTGTACCGCGGTACGGACGTACGGGCCCTCGTCGAGGCGCACGGCCCGGGCGGCTGCCGGCCGTATGACGACGCCGAGCTGTGCACCGTCCTGCGGTCCTGGGAAGAACGTTTCGGCGTCCGCCTGTTGGGCCTCGGGGAGGACCGGTTGACCGTCTCGGTGGCGGCGCCCGTCGGGACGACGCGCGAAGCCGAGGCCATCGCGGCGGAACACTTCGCGTTCGCGCCCGACAACATCACCCAGGGCTGGGACGAGACCCTCCGCGCCTACGCGGCCAACCAGGTCCTCGGAAAGCAGGTGTGGTCCTTCTGGTGGGACTGAACCGCTTTCCTCAGCCCGGGTAGGAGATCGAGCCCAGCGGCGGGCAGGGGATGAGCATGCTGCCGGCGCCCGGGCGTTCGACGAAGGCCCGGGCCGCGGCGGCCTGTAGGCGCTGGGTGTCCAGCACGTCGGCGTGCCAGGCATCGCGCGTCGCCCGGGTGTAGTCCCACGAGTCGTCGATGAGACTGAGACTGGTGTTGCCGGCACTGCGCTGGAACTCCGCCTTGATCGCCGTCTGTTGGAGTGCCGCCTGGGTCGCGGCGAGATCGATGCGGGTGATCAGGACGCCGGGGGTGTTCGGTTCACGGGTCGGCATGGGGGCCTGCGGGAGCAGCGACACCCCGGTGTCGAGGCGGCCGATGTTGTCGACGGTCGCCGCCTGGGCCTCCCTCGTCGCGATCTGCATCTCCTGGTGCAGCCAGAAGAACTCGTCGAGGTCGGCCGGGGTGACGCGCATCCGCTCGTACAGGGCGCGGAAGCGCGGATCGCCGTGCAGCGGGCGTATGGGGGCGCTGTGGAGCGCCACGCAGTCGTTGAAGCCGCCCGTCACCGCGGCGTCCAGGTGGTGGATGGCCTGGTCCACCTGTCCGTGTGCGAGGGCCAGGCCACCGAGGGCCGCATGGCCCGAGGCGGCGAGCCACGCGCCTTCCGGGCCGAGCCTCGTGGCGCGCGCCACGATGTCGTGGAACCCCGTGGTGCCGTTCACCAGGGAGGTGGCACCGGTCAGGATCGCCACCTCCAGTTCGTGAACACGGGTGGCCAGCGAGTTGACGGTGTCGACCATGGATCTCCTTGGACCTCGGTGGTGAAGAGCGTCTTCTGTCGGCTTGTCGTCGGTTCGTCGTCGGTTCGTCGTCCGCTTGTGCTCGGCTTGTTCTCGGTTGCTCGTCAGCCGGTGTGGCGGATGCGGAGGCGGTCGGGTGCCGCCGGATCCCGGTCGACGACCTGGACCGGAGGCCACGCCCATTGCCACACGCCGATCCCCGGCGTGCGGGAGAACCGGATCCGCCCACGGGTCCCTTCGACTGCGGCGCGCGACCAGGATGCGGCGATGCGCGCCCGGTCCGTGCCGTGGGTGCGCAGCAGATCGGCGAGGACGGTGACCGTGTCGTAGCCCTCGAAGGCGACGAAGGACGGCGCCTCGGCCAGTTCCTCGCCGAGGGCCTTCTCGACCCGGACACCGAGTGGGGTGAGGTTCTCGGGCAGGTAGCGCAGGAACGGAACCGCCGCGCCGGCATCGCCCAGCAGGGCCGCCCATTCGGCGAACTCCGGCTGTCCGGCCGGAGCGCCGATCAGGATCCCGTCGAGACGCCGGTCGCGGCGGACGGCCCGGACGATCGACACGGCGGGCTCCGGGAAGCCGACCAGCAGGAGGAGGGCGGTCGCGCGGGTGCCGGCGAGCTCATCGCACAGCGCCGCGGGGGTGAGGGCGCGCGCATCCAGTTCGATCACGGTGCCGCCGTGCGGGGCGAGGTGGTCCCGGAGGATGCGGGTTCCTGACGCCCAGTACGCACTCGGTTCGGCGGCCACCGCGATACGGCTGTGGCCCGCGCCGAGCAGGAAGTCGGCGTAGACGCGCCAGCCGTGCGACTGGGCGGGGGCGAGGCGCGCGACCCAGTCCGTCGGCTGTTCGGTGAGGGCGTCGAGTACCGCCGAGGAGCACAGGAACGGCAGGCCGAGGGCGTCGGCCCTGGCGGCCGCGGCGCGGGCGACGACGCTGTGGTACTCCCCCGCCATGGCGGCCACGCCCAGGCCCGCCAGTTCGTCCACGGCCTCGGCGGCCTTCTGCGGATCGGCCGCGGTGTCGCGGACCAGCAGTTCGAGGGGCGCGCCGTCGATCCCGCCGGCGTCATTGACCTCGCGAGCGGCGAGCTCGAGTCCGGCGAGCAGGTGCCGGCCCGCCTCGGCCCAGCCGGGCCTGGTCAGTGGAACGAGGGCGCCGATCCGGACCGATGATCCGTCAGTCGGCCGTGTTCCGAGCGGTGATGGTGGCATGTGCGGCATCTGCTGGGCGTCTCCCGTTCGACGGTTCTGCCGCAGCTTAACCGGAAGTACGAACGGATCATCGGGTTCGCGATGTGGCAGAGTCGGACCGCATGGACTGCGCTTTCTGTCACCTCATCGTCAAGGACACGGCCCGTTGGGTGGCCCGCGGCCCACTGGCTTGCGCCTTCACTCCGCTGGATCAACTGGCGCCGGGACATACGCTGGTCGTTCCCACGGCCCACTACCCGGACGTGTTCGACACCCCGGCCGAGGTGCTCGCGACGACGACCGAACTGGTCCGGCGGGTGGCCGGGGCCATGCGGACCGCCCTGGGCGCCTCGGGCGTGAACATCCTGAGCGCGAGCGGCCCGGGTTCGGAACAGTCGGTGCCCCATCTGCATTTCCACGTCGTTCCCCGATGGGTGGGCGACGGGATCACGACCTGGCCGGGCGGACGGTCTACGCATCCCTTCACGGGCGATCCGGGCGTCCTGCTGGCCGAAGTCCTGGGTGGGGAAGGGCAGTAGCCCCATTCACGCCGCGGCGCCGCGGGGCGCGGGCCGGGAGGAGGTCTTCGTCCCCGCTCCTCGCGCGCGGGCAGCCGCGGACCGGGGCAGCCGGACGCCCCCCGTAGTGCGCCCGACCTCCCCGGTGCCGTCGACCGACACGGCACGGGGTCAGGATGTCGGGTCACGGGCCCGAGCGCATTGTTCGGATGCGACAGGAAAGGGAGTCGGGGCTACCGGATCGTCCGACCGGGATTGACCCTCGACCTGGTGGAGGGACCAGAGTTCCGGGTGTGGAGAGCGAGATGCGCAGTATTGGCGAAATGGCCCGCGACAGTGGGCTCGGCGTGAGTGCCCTGCGGTTCTACGACCGTGCGGGGGTGCTCGTCCCGGCCTGGGTGGATCCGGTCAGCGGCTACCGCTGGTACGGAACCGAGCAGCTCGAGGAGTCCAGGTTGCTGGCGCGGCTGCGCCGGGCCGGCATGCCGCTGGCGGACATCCGGCTGATCCTCGCCGGATGGTCCGGCGCGGACACCGAACTGGTGCTGAAGCTGCTGGAGGCACATCTGCGCCGTCTCGAACTGGGGCTGTCCGATGCCCGCGATGAGTTCTCCGCGATCCGAGCGCTACTGGAACACAGGGAGAACCCCATGGCTTCGCTCCGTACCACCACCAGCCGGCCGGCCGTGTCCGCACCCGAGCTGGCCGCCGCCCTGGACGCGGTCCGCTTCGCCGCCTGTGCCGATCCGGAGTTCCCGATGCTCGGCGGCGTCCTGTTCGACATCGAGGGCGGGGCAGTGCGCGTCGTGGCCACCGACCGGTACCGGATGGCGGTGGCCCGGGTCGGCACCACCGGTGGTGCCGGGCCGCGCGTGCAGGCCATCGTGCCGTCGCCGCTCGTCGACGCGATGCGGGCGCTGCTGAGCGACGACGCGCCCGTCGAACTCACCCTGGACGGTGACCGCGTGGTCATGGAGACCGGTGGCCGTCAGGTGGCGGGCAGGTGCCTGGACCACGAGTTCCCCGACTACCGCCGCCTCGTCCGCCTGCCGGCCGGGCGCCGGGTCCCCGTCGAGGTCCCGGCCTTCCGGGAAGCGGTGGAAACCGGCCCCGTCCGTGCGAGCGAGGTGCGCGAACAGAGCGGCGCGGCCTGTGATCTCACCGTGCTCAAAGTGACGCGCGACGGGGCCGTGGCCGTGTGCGAGAACGACGAGGAGGAGCACCGCGTCGCCGTGAACCGCGAGTTCCTGCTGGACGCCCTCGACACCGCGGCCCGGGACGAGTTGGTCCTGGAGTTCGGCGCCCCCACGGCGCCGCTGGCGATCCGCCGGACCGATACGGAGGAGACCTTCTCGCTGCTGATGCCCTTCCGCCTGGAGAACTGACCTCCCGGCCGGGCCCGGTCTTCCGCGCGGTCCCGATGATCACTCGTCGGGGTCATCTCCGCGTGCCGTCCGTGCGGGACCGGGCCCGGGTACGCCACAGTGATCGAATGCGCCGCCGGACCCTCCCCCTCCTCCTCGCCACCCTCCTGGCCGCCTCGGGCTGTGTCACCGTCTCGGGCCCCGGCGTGGGCGACGACAAACCACCGGCGGCCCGCACCTCCCCCGGCACTCCTCCCGCCGCCTGGCCGCTGACGCGGCTGCCCGCGAGTTCGGATCCGGCGCCGGTCCCCGCGGTGGCCGGGCCGGAGAAGACCACGCCGGACGCGGGCGGTCAGCGGCCCGAACCGCGCCGGGGGCCCGACGCCGGCCGCCCGGCCGCCGAACGGCGGTCCGAGCACCGGCCCCGGGCCGAGTCGGTGCCGAAGCCGAAACCACGGCCGAAGGGCAAGCCCAAGGCCGAGCCGAAGCGGCGCGCTCCCGGCGCGAAGCCCGCGGCGCCACGGCGCGGCGGCCCCGCGTCCGCCCCCGGCCACATCGACATGGCGGAGCTCTGCCGCTCCTCGCAGGGGATCACGAGCCCTGCGATCACCCAGCTCTGCAACGGCACGTACGCCCGCGCACGCTAGGACCCGGTGCTCCGACCGGATGGGTACGCCGGCTTCCGCGCCGCCCTGCGATCATGTGCGCATGGATACGGGGGAATCTAGTCATGGCCGCCGCATGTCGGTCGTCTCTCGGCGGCGTCGTTTCGGTTCCGTCCTGTCCGCGGTGGCGGCGGTTCTTGGCGTGTTCGCCGCGCTGGCCGTAGTGGTCGTGGTACTGCCGGGCCTTGTGGTCGAGCGCGATCTCGGTGGGGACAGGATCTCGGCCGCCGAACGGCTCGGAGCCGTGAACAACGTACGCACGACGCTCATACAGGCGGTCGGTGGTGCCGTGGTTCTCTTCGGCGCGTACGCCACCTGGCGGCAGTTGAGGGTCAACCAGGAGGGGCTGAGCGCCACCCGGGAGGGGCACATCACCGACCGCTTCAGCCGGGCGGTCGACCAGCTCGGCAGCGACAAGACGGATGTGCGGATCGGCGGCCTCTACGCGCTGTGGCGGATCGCGGACCATTCGGCTCACGACCGGGAGTCGGTCGTCTCGATCAAGGCTGCGTTCCTCCGCACTCACCTGCCATGGCCCGCGCGAGGGCAGGACTCCCCGGCGGCGGAAACGTCCATCAACTCCGTGCCTCCGCTGGAGACCCGTGCCCCGGATGCCCAGGTGGCGCTGACCGGTCTCGGAGTCCTGTGCCGGGAACGCCGGCCCGGCTGGCTCAACGTCAGCTACACCGACCTGCGTCGGGCCGACTGCGACGGGCTGTGGCTGCATCACATCAACTTCGACGGCGCCTGCCTGGAAGCCGCGAGCATCTACCAGGTCAACCTGACCAAGGCGTCCCTGATCGCGGCCAACATGCGGCACGTGGAGCTCGGGACGTCGGTTCTCCACCAGAGCCGCTGCACCGAAGCCGACCTGCGCGGTGCCCGCATGATCAGGGCCGACCTCAGCGAGGCCGACTTCTCCGGGGCCGACCTGCGGGAGGCCAATCTGCGCAAGGTGCGGGGCCATGGCACCAAGTTCACCGGCGCGGATCTGAGACTGGCCGACCTCCGGGGAACCGACCTCACCGGTGCCGACCTGACGGGGGCGAAGCTGGAGGGCGCACTGGCGAGCGACGTCACCATCTGGCCCACAGGCTTCGACATCCAGGCGGCCGGAGTCATCGTGGACGAGGACCCCGGCGACGAGCCGAGCATCGTGCTGCATGCCGCTGCCATCGCGAGGAATGTCCCACCTCTGCACTCGGCCTGATGCGGGACCGTGCTGTTGTCGGAAGTCGTCACTTCCGACCGGCACCACGAGCAACCCGGTGAACCCGTGCGGTCACGGCACGAGGACCTGGGGCAGGCCCGAGTCGATGACGTACTCGGCGAGTTCCCGGGACGCGGCCCCCGGTTGGATGCCGGGACGGGTCGCCCCGGCGGCCAGCAGGCCGTCGACGAGGATGAGCAGCTGGTCGGCGGCGAATTCGGGGCGCGCGTGGCCGAGAGCGGCGAGTTCGTCCCGGAACAGGCCGTGGACCGTACGCCGGTAGGCCCGGGTGACCTCGTGGCCCGGGTGGGCCGGGTCCGGGAGCGCGAGGTCGGCCGCGAGGTAGCGGCAGCCGTGGAAGTCGGCGGCCGAGGCGATCACGCCGAGCCTGTCGACGACCGCGAGGAGCCGGGCACGGGGGTCCTCCCCCGCGGCGGCCATCGTCGCGCGGTACTCCGCCTCGTCCTCGGCGGTGCTGCGGCGCAGCACTTCGGCGATGAGGCCGTCCTTGCCGCCGAAGTGCTCGTACAGCGAACGTCGGGCGACACCGGCCGCCTTGAGCAGGGCGTCCACGCCGACGCCGACGCCCTGGGTGTACGTGAGCTCCTGGGCCGCGAGCAGCAGCCGCTCTCGGGGGCCCGGCTTGGCGGTGGTGGTGGTCATGGGGGTGATTCTGCCGGCCCTTGACACGGTAGATCAACCGGTCTATCTATATGAGTAGACCGAACGGTCTATCCCTTCCGAGGAGGCGCCATGTCCGTACGCAGCACCGCCGAGGTCATCGACCGTTTCAACCGCGCGTTCATCGAGCACGAGGCCGATCTGCTGCACGACCTGATCGCCGAGGACTGCGTGATGGAGAGCGTCCAGCCCGCGCCGAGCGGCGAGCGGGTCGTCGGACTCGAAGCGTGCACGGCGTGGTGGGGAGCGCTCGCCGAGGACCGCAGCACGCAGTTCACCCCGCGGGAGGTGCTCCTGGCGGGCGATCGCGCCACGATCCTGTGGACCTACCGCTTCGGCGACGGCCCCGACCAGTGGGTCTCCGGGGTCAACGTCATGCGCGTCACGGACGGCCGCATCGTCGAGGCGCTCGGCTTCAGCAAGACCCGGGGGGAGGTTCCGCTGGCCTCCGAGGCCGACGGCGCGCAGGAGCCCAGGGGGCGGAGAGCCGGAGCCGGAGCCGGGCCGGGCCCGGAGCCCTTCGGGGCAACCGGCGCCCGGCTGTCGCGCGGCGTGGACGCCCTCGCCGGGCGTTCGGGATATGTGTGGTCGCAGGCGGCGGTCGGCGGTGACCGTCACTGTCCGGAAAGGCGGGAGGCCGGTGACTGTCCAGCCCGTTCCCGAGGGATACCCGCACGTCACCCCGTACCTCTGCATCGACGGCGCCGCGGCCGCGATCGACTTCTACGTCTCCGTGCTCGGCGCACGCGAGCGGATGAGGATGTCCGCTCCGGGCGGCAGGATCGGCCACGCCGAGCTGGAGCTCGGCAACTCGCTCATCATGCTCGCGGACGAGTACCCGGGCATGGACTTCCGCTCGCCGGCGGCGGTGGGCGGCACGCCCGTCACCCTGCACGTGTACGTCGAAGACGTCGACGCGGTCTTCGCCAAGGCCCTCGCCCGGGGCGCCACCGAACTGAGGCCGGTCAAGGACGAGTTCTACGGCGACCGCACCGGCCAGTTCAAGGACCCCTTCGGCCACCGCTGGAACGTCGCCTCCCACATCGAGGACGTCCAGCCGGACGAGATGAGGAGGCGGTCGGAGGAGGCGATGCGGTCGGCGGAGAACGGCGGGTGACGCGGACGCGCGGATCCGGGCGGACGCGCGGATCCGGGCCGGCGCACGGATCCGGGCGGACGCACCAGGCGGGGAAGGCGCGCGCTACGACCAGTCGGCCGCGATGGCCCGCAGGGCCTCCAGGTGGCGCCGGTAGACGGCGCGACCCTCCGCGTTCAACGAGAGCCACGTCCGCGGACGGCGGCCCACGCGCCCCTTGTGCACATCGACGTAGCCGGCCTCCTCAAGGGCCGCGACCTGTTTGGAGAGGACCGAGTCCGAGACCTCCACCAGGTCGCGGAGGAAGCCGAACTCGGCCTTGTCCAGCGGCGCCAGGGCCGCGACCACGGACAGCCGGACCGGGGCGTTGAGCAGCGGATCCAGCCCGTGCCGGGGATGGGTTCCGGATCCCGGGTCGGGGCTCACGGCTGCCGCCTCAGTTCGAGCCGGGCGCCGATCGCGGCGGGCAGTGCGCAGACGAGGGCTCCGGCGGCCGCGAAGGCCGCGTCGCCGGTGAAGACGTTGACACCCAGGACGACGGTCGCGGCGAAGAGCAGGCCCCAGGTTCCGATGATCACTCCGTGCCGGAGTCCGAAGCCGCGCCGCATCACGCGCTGCCGGGCCGCGTACACGCTCAGTCCGCCGACGATCAGCGCCTGCGCCACGGCGAACACGGCGCCCGCGACGGGCCCTCGCCAGAGCAGGGCCATGGGCACCATGAACAGCTGGCTGCCGCCGAACACCGCGAGGTAGCGCCCGTACCAGTCGCTGCGCCGCAGCGCCGCCCTCTCCAGCTCGGCCGCCCGCCCCAAGGCCCCGGCGGTGCTTCCCGTTCCGTCCATGCCGCATCCCCCTTCGTCGGGCAGCCGCTCACCGTCTGCCTTCCTGTCCAGGATGACTTCTACTTTCCAAATTGGCAAGGAGAAGCACAATCGGAAAATACACCGGGCGCCCACGACGTGTGGCATCCGATCCCCCTTGCCACAATGGCCGCATGGCCGGTACTGGGCCCCCGAGCGAGGGCCGTTACGGTGAGCGGGTCTTCCGCCCCGAGGAACGGGGCGAGGACGACCGGATCGACCTCGGCGCCCTCGCCTACGACGAGACGACCATGTCCCGGCTGCGACAACTGGGCGCGGGGCCCGGCTGGAGCTGCCTGGAGGTGGGCGCGGGAACGGGCACGGTGGCGCGCCGGCTGCTCGGCGAGGCGGGAGTGGCCCGGGTCCTCGCGGTCGACCGCGACGTACGGTTCCTGACCGCGCACCCCGTGCCGGGGCTGAGCACCCTCCAGGCGGACATCACCTCCGACGGCTTCTCCCCCGGGCGGTTCCAACTGGTCCACGCCCGGTTCGTGCTCATGCACCTGCCCTCCGCGCAGCAGCTGGTCTCCCGGCTCGCCGGGCTGCTCGCCCCGGGCGGGGTCCTGGTGGTCGGCGACGCGGTCGACCTGACCACGGACTCGGCGCCCGTGACCCCGTACACCCGCGCCATGCGGGCCATGTGGCAGGGGCTGCGCGACAGCATCGGGACGGACGTCTCCCAGGTGGTCCGCCGCCCCGAGCTGCTGCGGGCCGCCGGGCTGGAGGCGGTGGCGGCCGAGATCCACGTACCGCCTCTCCTGCCCGGGAGCGCGATCAGCAGGTTCTGGGCCGATACCTGGGGCCGGGCGAGGGCGGCCATGGTGGCGACGGGTCTGGTCGACGACGCCCTGATCGACGAGGCGGTGCGCTACCTGGACTCCCCCGAGTGCACCGGGCTGTCCCCTGGCCTGCTCACGGCCTGGGGCTGGAAGGCCGAGGGCACCCCGTCGCCGAACGGCGGGTGACATGACGCCGGGGAAGCGGCGCGGATGACCGGCCCCGTCGGTGCCCGGACCACACGGGCCTCCAGGCCGAACCGGGCGGACCGGGCGGACCGGGCCCGGGAGATCCTGCGCACCGAAGGCCCGGCGGCGGCCCGCATCGTGGTCACCGTCGCGGTCGCCTGGCAGGTCGCGCTGTGGCTCGGCGCGGACCAGCCCCCGATCTTCGCGGCGATCGTCCCGCTGGTGGCGCTGCGCGGGGATCCCATGACGGCCCTGGGCACCTCGTTGCAGCGGGCCCTGGGTGTGATCGCGGGCGTGCTGATCGGGCTCGCCGTGTTGAACGTACTGCGCCCCTCGACCGCCACGCTGGCGCTGGTGGTGGCGCTGGGCCTGGGCGTCGGCATGGTCCTGCGGGCCGGCGGCGGGCTCAACATCCAGGTCGCCGCCTCCTCGCTCCTGGTCTTCGCCAACACCTCACCGGATGCCTACGGGCTGCACCGCGTGTGGGAGACCGTGGTGGGGGCGGTGGTCACGGTCCTGCTCGCCCCACTGCTGTGGCCGCCCGCCCCGCACCGCGTCCTGGCCGTCCTCGCCGAGGACTGCCGGATGCACCTGACCAGGGCCCTCACCGGCACCACGGCGGCCCTGGCCGCCGGAGCGGCCGCGGCCCGCGACAACCTCGACCTCGTGGACGCCCATGTCGAAGCGGTGCACGCGAACGCCTCGCGCGCCCGCGAAGCCGAACGCGCCATGAAGTTCAACCCGCTGCGACGCCGTCACCGCGACACCGTACGGATCCAGGCCGGCCGGGTCGCCTCCGCCGACCGGCTCACCGCCCACCTGACCACCCTGGCGCGGGAAGCGGCCGTGCTCACCGGCCGGGAAGACCTCGCCCAGGACCTGGCCAGGGCCGGTCGCAGGCTTCCCGAACTGGCGGCGCTCACCTCGTCGGCCATCGCGGACACCCTGTCCGGACGCGATCCCCGGCCCGCAGTGACCGCCGCTCGCGCCTTCTTCGCCGACTACGCGCGGACCGACTCCCGGCCCGTCTCCGTCGCCCTCCGGCGGCCGTTCCAACGGCTCCTCGACGACCTCGACGGCCCGGACGGCCCAGGCGAACCGGGCGAACCGGGCGACCCACGCCGGTCCGGCTGATGCCACACCGTCCGTCAGAGCCAGCCCTGGCGGCGCGCCGCGCGGACGGCCTCCATGCGGTTGCGGGTGCCGGTCTTGCCGATGGCCGAGGAGAGGTAGTTGCGTACCGTCGACTCCGACAGGAACACCTTCGCCGCGATGTCGGCGACGGTCGCCCCGTCGACGGCCGCGTTCAGCACCTCGACCTCGCGCGGGGTCAGCGGGCTGGGCCCCGCACTGAGGGCGGCGGCCGCGAGCGAGGGGTCGATCACGGTCTCGCCGGCGAGTACCCGGCGTACCGCGGCGGCCAGTTCCTCCACCGGCCCGTCCTTGACCAGGAACCCCGCTGCTCCGGCCTCCATCGCCCGGCGCAGGTAACCGGGCCGGCCGAATGTGGTCAGGATCAGCACCCGGCACTCCGGGCACGCGGTGCGCAGTTCGGCGGCCGCGTCGAGGCCGCTGCGGCCGGGGAGTTCGATGTCGAGCAGGGCCACGTCGGGCCTGGCCTGGAGGGCGGCGGGCACGATCGCGTCCCCGGCGGCGACCTGCGCCACGACCTCGATGTCCTCCTCCAGCCCGAGCAGCAGGGCCAGTGCGCTGCGCATCATGCCCTGGTCCTCGGCCAACAGGATCCTGATCATCGACCCCCCTCGTTCCCTTCCTCGGCAGCCTCCACCGGGAGCTCGGCGGTGACCCGGAAGCCCCGGCCGGAGGCCGGGCCGCTGGTCAGGGTGCCGCCCGCCGCGGCGAGGCGTTCGGTGAGTCCGGTCAGTCCGCTGCCCGGCGGTGTCGAGCCTACGCCGCCCCCGTCGTCCGTGATCACCAGGGAGGCCCGTTCCGCACCGCCCCGTACCTCGATCTCGCAGGTGGCCGCGCCGCTGTGGCGGATGGCGTTCGTGACGGCCTCGCGGACCACCCAGCCCAGCAGCGCCGCCGCCTGTGGGGGCAGCGGGGGGCCGGACTGCCGTACGACGGGCTCGATGCCGGCGGCGGTCAGCGCGCCGCGGGCCCGGTCGAGTTCGGCCGCGAGGCTCGCCTCCCGGTACCCGGTGACGGCCTCGCGGATCTCGGTGAGTGCCTGGCGGCCCACCGACTCGATGTCACGGACCTGTTCGAGGGCGGCCGCCATGTCGCGGGGGGCGATCCGGCGGGCCGCCTCCGACTTGACCACGATGACCGACAGGGTGTGGCCGAGCAGGTCGTGCAGGTCGCGGGAGAAGCGCAGCCGCTCCTGGTCCACGGCGGTCCGGGCCAGTTCCTGCCGGGTCTCGCGCAGTTCCGCCACCGTCTCCGCGAGGGCCAGGATGGCCCCGGTGACCATGCCGGAGAGGAGGGTTCCGTAGACGATCCCGATGGCGTCCCAGCCCTCGTGCAGCGCCGAGATCGCCGCGGCCAGTGCCGTGATGCCGACCATCGCCCGGCCGAGCTCGCGGCCCCGGAGCACCGCCCCGGTGGCGAGGCCCAGCAGCGGGAAGAACAGCAGCCAGTTGTCCCCGTACGCGAGTGCGAGCGCGCAGGTGACGAGCCCCAGCACGACCAGGCACCAGCGGGTGCCGGCCGCCTCCCGCGCCCGCTTGTGGAAGGCGCGGAACACCAGGGTGATGTAGAGGGAGTTGAAGGTCAGCAGTCCCAGTGCGCCGACCCAGGGGTTCGGGGTCTCTCCGTGGATGACGTTGGAAACGGCGCCCATGCCGAGCAGCAGCCAGGGCAGGAGGGTGAAGGCCCGCGGCCCGCGCGTCGGACCCGGGTCGTGGTCACCGTCGCAGCCCCGGTCGGGGCCGTGGGGCTTCGCGGACGGCTCCGCGGCCCGCCATTCGGCCATGCGCGCCTGCCAATCAGGCCGCCGTTCCCACACGATCCCCCGCTTGCCCCTCATTCCGCTTCCCCGTTCCATGACCTACACCGTCCTCGCGGACCGACGGTACGAGAGGACCGCGTACGAGCCGAACAGCAGGGCCCACACGGCGATGACGGCGACGGCGGCGAGGCCGGGGGCGGCTCCGGCGGCGAGGGACTGGCCGATCTCGGCGTATCGGCGGGTCGGGGTGAGCGCGGACAGGGAGCGCATCCAGTCGGGGAAGAGTTCCACCGGGAACCAGAGCCCGCCGGCCACGGAGAGCGCGAGGCCGCAGCCGGTGTTGACCAGGCCGGTGGTCTGGGCGGTGAGCCGGTAGCCGATGCCGATGCCGAGCAGGGCGAAGGGGAGCGCGCCGAGCCACAGCACGAGGGTGACGGCGGCCCACTGCCAGGCCTCCAGCCGGACCCCGTTGACGAGCCCGCCCGCCGCCTGCACGGCGGCGATGGCGGGCAGTACGATCACCGATCCGGTCAGCGCCCGCCCGGCCACCACCTGGCGCGGGGACATCGGGGTGACCCGCAATTGGCGCAGCCAACCCACGCCCTTGTCCTCGGCGACGCCGGTCCCGGTCGACAGGGCCGCGCCCAGGGCCCCGTACGCGGCCATGGCCACCATGGAGGCGGTCTTCCACTCGGCCTCGGTGCTGCCCAGGTTGGTGAAGAGCAGGTACATCAACACGGGCATGCCGATGCCGAAGACGACGAAGCCGGTGTCGCGCAGCGTGCGGCGCACCTCCAGCCGGACATAGGCGGTGATCATCGAACCTTCTCCTCGGGAGCGGGAGCGGCAGCGGAAACGGGAGCGGGAGCAGGCGGGGTTTCGGTGGCGGCTTCACCGGTGAGGGCGAGGAAGGCGTCCTCCAGGGAGGGCGCGGTGACCTCGATTCCCCGCAGGGCGCCGAGCGCGGCGAGGGCGGTGACGGTGGCGTCCGGGTCCCGCGTACGGAGCCGGGCGCGGTCCCCGCGTATCTCCACGCAGGACACCCCCGGCAGGCCACCGAGGAACGCGGAGGAGCGGCCTCCCAGGTCGAAGGAGACCAGCGAGCCGCCGCCGGCGGTACGGCGCAGCTGCTCGGCCGTGCCGTCGGCGACGATCCGCCCGCGTTCGATGACGACGATCCGGTCGGCGTGGGCGTCCGCCTCCTCCAGGTAGTGGGTGGAGAACAGGACGGTGTTGCCGCGCCGGGCGTAGCCCCGCATGGATTCCCAAAAGGTGCGGCGGGCCTCGACGTCGAGGGCGGCGGTCGGCTCGTCGAGCACGATCAGCTCCGGGTTTCCCGCGAGGGCGACGGCGAAGCGGACGCGCTGGGCCTGGCCCCCGGAGAGCTTGTCGACCCGCCGGCCGGCGAGGGTGGCGAGGCCGGCGAGTTCCAGCGCCTCGGCGACAGGCATCGGTGCCGGATGGGTCCGGGCCACGAAGGCCACCACCTCTCGTACGGTGATCCGGGGGACGGCCCGCCCCTCCTGGAGCATCGCGCCCACCCGCCCGGCCCGTACCGCCTGTTCGGCGGTCCCTCCGAAGAGGCTCACCGTGCCCGTGTCGGGTTCGTTCAGGCCGAGCAGCAGGCTGATGGCGGTGGACTTCCCGGCGCCGTTGCGGCCGAGCAGGGCGACCGTCTCGCCGCGCCCTATGGCGAGGTCGATGGCGGCGACGGCGTGGACGGGGCCGAAGGACTTGGCGGCGCCCCGTAATTGGATCGCGGGGTGCGCTCCCGCCGGTGAACCGGCCGCGGGGTGCGCTGTCTTCGTCGTCTGCTTCATGTCCACCACGCTAGAGAGCGGGGCGGTTCGCCCGGCAGATGCGCCTGTACAGACTCCGGCAGTACAAATGTCACGGCCCCGGGGCGCCTCCGGCTCCCGAGACGGGGCGCCGGAGGCCGCGCGGGGCTGTCAGGCGGAAGCGGCCGGGCCGGGCATCGTCCAGGCGGAGTCGTGAGCGGTGAACCCGACGTGCGGGTAGTAGTCCACGGCCGCGGGGGCCGCGAGCAGGATCAGCTTGGCTTCCGGCGCGGCCTCGCGGGTGGCGCGAATGAGGTCGCGGCCCACTCCCCTGCCCTGGTAGGCGACGTCGACCGCGAGGTCGCTGAGGTAGGTGGAGTAGACGCCGTCGGTGATCGCGCGGGAGATGCCGATGAGGCGGCCCTCCTCGTCCCGGGCGACGATGACGAGGTTGGCGCCCGAGAGCATCCGCGCGAAGCGCTGCGTGTCCTGCACGGGCCGGCGCTCGGCGAGGGTGGACGCCCGGTAGAGCGCGGCCGCTTCCGCTACGTCGAGTTCGCCGCCGACGACCTGTTCACACTTCCACATGCTGCTGCAGCTCCTTGCCGGGTACCGAGGTTCTCACACGACAGTAATAGATCAGATGGCATCTTGGCTATTACAAAAGCGGGATATGGGACGGAAGACCCGCAGATCGAGGCCGTGCGGCCCCCGCACGGGGGTTCACCCCGTACGTGGATCGGGTGAGGAATGCCGGCCCGGGCGCGCCCTCCGGTCGTGGCGGCGGCGCCGGGGAGCCGGCCGGTGCTTCGCTTGCGGGGCCGGTCACACCCCGTGACGGCACTCGGCGGCCTGGAGGAACACAGTGGCGGGGCAGGGCACATGGGACGAGGCGAAGGCCGGGGCCTTCATGGAGAAGGCACTCGGGGACCTCAGCGGGACGATGACCGTCGGCCTGTGTCATCTGGGCGACCGGCTGGGCCTGTTCAAGGACCTCGCCGCCAACGGCCCTGCCGGCGGCCGGGAGCTCGCGGACCGGCTCGACCTCGACGAGCGCTACGTACGGGAGTGGCTGCGGGGGCTCACCGCCGCCGGGTACCTGGAGGAGCCGGAACCCGGCCGGTTCCTTCTGCCCGCCGAGCACGTGCCCGCCCTGGCCGACGAATCGGGACCCATGTTCCTCGGCGGGGTCTACCAGTTCATGCCCGCCGCGCTGGCCCCGTACGAACGCCTGGCCGAGGCGTTCCGAAGCGGCGGAGGCGTGGCACAGGACGCCTACCCGGACGGCCTGTGGGACGGCATGAGCCGGTTCACCAGCGGATGGTTCGAGAGCGTGATGGTCGACGAATGGCTGAGCACCTTTCCCCATGTGGTCGAGCGGCTGGAGCGGGGCATCGACGTCGCGGACGTGGGATGCGGCGCGGGCCGCGCCCTGATCGTGCTCGCCGAGGCGTTTCCCCGCTCGCGGTTCACCGGGTTCGACAACTTCCCGGGCCAGGTGGAGCGCGCCCGGGCGAACGCGGAGGCGGCCGGCGTCGCCGACCGGGTGACCTTCGAGACGGTGGACGCCGCCCAGGGGATTCCCGGGCGCTACGGCCTGGTCACCACCTTCGACGTCATCCACGACTCGGCGGACCCGAAGCGGCTCCTCGCCGCCATCCGGGCCGCGGTCGAGGACGACGGCGACTACCTGATGCTCGAGATCAACTGCGCGGACCGCCCCGAGGACAACGTGGGCCCGGTCGCCTCCTTGTACTACGGATTCAGCGTGTTCTACTGCATGACCACTTCCCTCGCGAACGGCGGCGCCGCCCTGGGGACGTGCGGCATGCCCGAGGCGGTCGTACGCGAGCTGTGCACCGGGGCGGGATTCACCAGCGTGGCCCGGTCCACGCAGGAGGATCCGTTCAACCTGCTCTACGACGTCAGGCCTTGAACCAGGCTCGGACTAGAGGCTGAGCGCGTCCTCCGCGTTGTCCATCCAGGCGGTCACGGAGTTCTTGTCGGGCGATACGTACAGACCGGGGGTGGAGGCCTTGAGGGGCGTCTGCTTGAGGTCGGATTCCGTGCTCATGGTCATCGCGATGCTGCCCACGGTCTTGCCCTTGCCGTCGTTGGCGCCGCCCATGAGTCCGGCGTAGGCGGTCTCGCCCGGGGCGAGCCTGATGGCGTCCTCGATCGCGGGGGCCTTGCCCCGCTCGGTGGCGTGGCCGTCCAGATCGCCGAAGGTCACGACGGGGTGGCCGAGCACCTTGCAGGTCTTGGTGCCCTTGTTGGTGACCTTCAGCAGGTAGCTGCTGCTCGTGGGGTCCGCCAGGGTCGCGGTGAACTTCACGTCGAACGTGCTGCACGGGAAGACGTCGTAGTCGGGGTCGGTGGACGCCGTCGGCTTCGGCTTCGGATTCGGCTTGGTCGGCGTCGCGGCCTTCGTCGGAGTCACCGACGGCGTCGCCGCCGCCTTCGTCGGGCTCGCGGGCGGCGTGGTGGCCCCGCCCGCCGCGTCGTCCCCCGTGGGCCCACAGGCGGTCAGCGCGGCGAGGGCGGACACGGAGGCGAGGAGGACGGCGGTTCTGCGGACGGTGCTCATGAGTTCCCCCGGGTGAGAGGCGTGGGTGCGCTGGGCTGAGCACAAGCGTCCCGCCGGAGTTTCACAGCTTGGTGACGGCGTGTTCCCGAGTCCACCACGATCAGTGGCGTGCGGAGAACGGCCCGTTCGCCGCGAAGGCCGACTTCGCGAAGCGTTCGGCGATGAGGGCGTGCGTCGCGGTGTCCGGGTGGAGGTTGTCGGGCAGGGGCAGTTCGGCCGCGTCCGGGGTTCCGTACAGCTCTCGTCCGTCGAGGTGGTGCAGGTTCGCGTCGTCGGCCGAACGCTCGCGCACGATGCGGGCCAGCTCGCGGCGAATGGCACCGAGGGTCAGCCTTCCGGCGGCGACCTCCGCCGGGTCGCCCGTGGCCCGGAACCTCAACTGCCCGGCGGCGACGGAGGACGGGTCGACGGCGGTCGGGCCCGGGGTGTCCTCGTGCATCGGGCACAGGATCGGGGAGACGACGAGCAGCGGCGTGGTGGGGTGGCCCTCGCGGATCGTGTCGAGGAAGCCGTGCACCGCGGGGCCGAAGGCCCGCAGCCTCATCAGGTCGAGGTTGACCAGGTTGATGCCCAGCTTGACGCTGATCAGGTCGGCGGGGGTGTCCCGCATGGTGCGGGCGGTGAACGGGTCGAGCAGTGCGCTGCCGCTGAAGCCCAGGTTGATCAGCTCGGCGCCGCCGAGTGCGGCGGCGCGCGCGGGCCAGATCGCGCTGGGGCTCGTGGCGTTGGAACCGTGGCTGATCGAGCTGCCGTGGTGCAGCCAGACCGGCCGGCCACGGTCGGGCAGCGGCTCGACGGGGGCGTCGGTGCGCAGTGCGACCAGCTCGGTGGTCTCGTCGTGCGGGAGCCAGATCTCCACGTCCTTGGCGCGGCCCGGCAGCCCGGTGAAGCGGACCGTGGACGGCGCGCCGGGGCGGAGTTCGGTGCTCCAGTCGCTCACGTCGATGGCGAGGGTGTTGCCGCCGGCACAGGTGCCCTGCGCGGCGAGCCGGCCGTCGACGAGCAGGTCGTACACGCCGTCCGGGCGGGGCGGGGCGCCGGCGTAGACGCGCTTGGTCGGCAGGGTTTCCAGCTCGACGGCGGTGGCCGCCGTACGGAACGCCAGCCGTACGCCGGAGGGCTGGGCCTCGGCCATGGCCAGCTGCCCGTCGGAGCACTGGGCGCGGGCCCAGGCCGGCAGCCGGTGCGGCAGCAGCCCGTGCGCGGTGCGCTCCAGTTCGATGGCGCCGCGCAGGAGCCCGGCGGTTATCGGAGTGGTGATCGGGGCGGTGGTCCAGGTCGGTTCGGTGGTCATCGTCTGCTCCTGCCGGGCGGCGGGGGTGGTCAGGGGGTGGGCCAGTTGCGCAGCAGGGAGTCGAGGGCTTCGACGGCCCGTTCCCAGCTCTCCTGGCTGTCGGGGGCGCTGTGGCTGAAGCCGCCGGCGTTCTCGAGGCTGACGTAGCCGTGGAAGAGGCTGCCGAGCAGCCGGACGGCGTGGGTCTGCTCCGGCTCCGCCAGGTCGTAGCCGCGCAGGATGGCCCGGGTCATGCGCGCGTGCCGTACCCCCGCACTGGCCAGGGCGGTCTCGGTGTCGAGGGGGAACTGGGTCGCGGCGTAGCGGCCGGGGTGCTGTCGGGCGTAGTCGCGGAAGACGCCCGCGTAGGCGGCGAGCGCGTCCTTCCCGGACCGCCCCGCCACGGCGTCGGCGGCCTGGTCGGCCATTTCCTCCAGGGACAGCAGGGCGATGCGGGTCTTCAGGTCGTGGGAGTTCTTCAGGTGCGAGTACAGACTCGCCACCTTCACGTCGAAGCGGCGGGCGAGTTCCGACAGGGTCACCCGCTCGAAGCCGATCTCGTCCGCCAGATCGGCCCCGGCACGCACCAGCCTGTCCGCGGTCAGCCCTACTCGTCCCGCCATGACGCCTCCTCGTTCGAACCAAGAGGAGTATGCGATTGCCTAAAGCCTTTAGGCAAATCGATGAAGACTCATGGCAGGTCTGCCGGGAACGGACGGGGGCGGGGGCGGCAGGCGACTCATTCGGTGGCGGAGGCCGACCGGTGGTCGATCTGGCGCGCGCCGGGGATCGCGGCGCCGGCCGGGGTGTGGTTCCGGGCCAGGCTGCGCCCTCGGGTCTCCTTCGCGACGAGGACGGTCAGCGTGGTGATGACGACCGCGGCCGCCAGGTAGAGCGAGACGGGCAGGGACGCGCCGTAGTCCTTGAGGAGTTCGACCGCGACGATCGGGGCGAGGGCGCCGCCGATGATCGAGGCGAGCTGGGAGCCCATGGAGGCGCCGGAGTAGCGGACGGTGGTGTCGAACATCTCGGAGATGAAGGCCGCCTGCGGGCCGTACATGGCGCCGTGGAAGAGGAGTCCGATGGTGACGGCGGCGGCTATCGCGGGGAACGACTTGGTGTCCAGCATCGCGAAGAAGCCGAAGGCCCATCCGGTCATGCCGACCGAGCCGATCAGGGTGACCGGGCGGCGGCCGATGCGGTCGGAGAGCGCGCCCCAGGCCGGGATGGTGACGAAGTGGACGGCGGAGCCGATGAGTACGGCGTTCAGGCCGTCGCTCTTCGACAGTCCGAGGTGGGTGGTGACGTAGACGAGGAGGAAGGCGGTGAGGATGTAGTACGAGATGTTCTCGCCGAGGCGGGTGCCGATCGCGGTGAGGACCCCGCGCCAGTTCGTCCGGAACACCTCGGCGACGGGGAGCTTCTCCTTGGCGCCGGCGGCGGCCTGTTCGGCGGCCCGGGCCCGCGCTTCGAGGAAGACGGGCGACTCGGCGACCGACACCCGGATCCACAGTCCGACCACGACGAGGACGCCGGAGAGCAGGAAGGGAATGCGCCAGCCCCAGGCCAGGAACGCCTCGTCGGACTGTACGGCGGCCAGCAGCGCGAGGACACCGGTGGCGAGCAGGTTCCCCCCGGGAGCGCCGGCCTGGGGCCAGGAGGCCCAGAATCCGCGGCTCTTGTCATCGCCGTGCTCGGAGACGAGCAGGACCGCGCCGCCCCATTCACCACCCAGGGCGAAGCCCTGGATCAGGCGCAGCAGGGTGAGCAGGATCGGCGCGCCGACGCCGATGGTCGCGTGGGTGGGCAGCAGGCCCATGGCGAAGGTGGCGCCGCCCATCATGACGAGGCTGAGGATGAGGAGCTTCTTGCGGCCGATCTTGTCGCCGTAGTGGCCGAAGACCACGCCTCCGAGGGGGCGGGCCGCGAAGCCGATGGCGTAGGTGAGGAAGGCGAGGAGGGTGCCGACCAGCGGTTCGCTGCCGGGGAAGAACAGCTTGTTGAAGACGAGGGCGGCGGCGGAGCCGTAGAGGAAGAAGTCGTACCACTCGATGGTGGTCCCGACGAGACTCGCCGCGACGACTCTTCTGATGTTGCCGGCGCTGGCTGACGGTGCGGCAGGGGCGGCCATGAGTACCACTTCCGGACTGGGGGCGGGGACGATCCGTGTCGCCACACCATAGGAACCGGCAGGTCAGGAGCGTATGTGGCGGACCACCACAATCGGGCCCCCGCGTATCGGTACGACCACCACACCGATGCCTTCCGGCTGCGGCAGCGTCGGCCGCCCTCACTGACCGGCGGGTGTCGTCGCCCCTCTGACGGCGGTCGCGGAGGATCTTCCAGTTCTCCGTCCGGGCGAAGGTGTGCTCGGCACGGGCACGGACCCGGCGGTATTCGGCGTGCTCTTCCTCCTGCCCGCGCAGGCCAGGACCGCCGCGGTCCTGCTGGTCACCGTCGGCGACGGCACCAGTTTCCCCAGGGCCGCCCACCTCGCCTCCTACGCAGGGCTCGCCCCAACTACCAGATCCTCCGGGACCTCGATCCACGGCGAACACGCGCCCAGAGGCTGAAACCGGCAGCTCAAACGCGCCTTGTCCCTCTCCTGGTTCGCCTCGCCCGCCAACGCATCAGCGTCCTGTTCGCCATGCTCCGCGACGGCACCTTCCACGAGTCCCGAACGCCCGCCGTCACCCTCGCCGCATGACCATCCCGAACAGCCCCATAACCGGCGCCACGCCCTTGACGAAGGACATGGAGACACCCCCCGGCAGGGGACGGGTCAGGGGGCGTCCGACGGCTTCCACCACGCCTCGGGCACCCGCTTGCGGGACCTCCTGCCCGCCTGTCGGCTCTTGCGCAGGTCGCACTCGACGACGATCTTCTCCAGCTCGGGCGCCTGGAAGAAGGCGCGGTGGTCCTGTGCGAACACCTCGATCGCCCGCTGCCGCGGATCACGGACGCTCGCCGCTCCCACGGCACGGTTGGGCAGGTTCCGCACCCGACTGCCGCCCATCGGGTGGACCGTGTCCAACTCCATCGCCACCTCGAACCGCTCGATCGCGAGCAGGTAGTCGTCGAAGCGCCTGCGCACGGCCTGCACGCTGCGCGCGCCGGCCGTCAGCTTGAGTTCCTCGGCCGAGTAGAGGCTGCTGGACATCAGGCCCCACAGCTTGACGTCCAGCCTGCTGTCGAGGATCTTCCCGAGGAAGTCCCCGGTGTGGTTGACGACTCCCGGCATGCAGCGGAGCAGGGTCGGCGGCGGGGCCTGCAACCCCTCCCCGGCGGCGATCTCGTCAAGGATGCGAATGGTCTCGGGGTAGCCGCGAACGGGGCTGTCGTCCTTGTACGTCCAGCCGACCACCGTCTGTCCCCTTGGCGGCGGCAGGAGTTGACAGACGGCGAAGGGGAAGAGGGTCCTTCCGTAGTGGGACTGGGCGAGACCGATGGCCCGGGGGCCGCCCAGGCGGATGAGGGTGTCGAAGGCGGTCAGGCAGGTGTTCGTGCTGTGGGAGGCGGAGAGGTCGAACGCCACGTCGACGAGGACGACGTCGATCTCGGGATGTGCCTTGAGGTGGGCCTCCAGCTTCACCGGATCCGTCAGTATCGAGAACTTGAAGCGTTCCGGATCACCGGGCATCCGGGCGAGGAACTGCTGCATGGGTGCCACGGCCGTCACCACGTTGTCGTCGAGGACGAGGACGTTCAGTTCGCGGCTCACCGCTCCACCTCCACCACTTCCTGCTGCCAGGTGGCCCTGACGACCATGCCCCCAGGGCCGTTGGGACGGTACGACAGCCCGCCGCCCCTCGTGTCCAACAGATTGTGCAGGCGGCGCAACGACGGACCCGGCCGCCAGTCTTCCCCCATCCCCGGCCCGTCGTCCGCCACTTCGACGACAAGGTGGATCCCCTCCTCGTGCGCGACGGACACCACCACCTCGGGCGCTCGCCCGGCGCGCGTCTCCTTGAGCGCGTTGCAGCACAGATCGGCCAGCACGCTGCGGGTGATCGAGGCATCGACCGAGGTGAGTTCCTCGTCCACCGCACCGGCCGCGAGGGTGAGGCGCCCCCGGTCCGCGGGCAGCAGCCCGCCGCGGACACTCGCGAAGACCTCCTGCACGGTGGCGGGACCGTGCCCGTGGTCGAGTTCCTGCAGGCAGCGCTCCAACTCGCTGCGCAGGTAGACCATGAGGTGCTCCGCGTCAGCCGGCCGGTCGCGAACGGCCATCAGGACGTAGTGCATGGGATTGCTGATGCGGGCGTGGACCACGGTGGCATCGGTGAGCCGCTGCGCCTCCACGGCCGGACGGCGTTCGATCTCCGCGCTCATCAGTACCCGTTCGAAGTACACAACGGCCGGGTAGATGAGCAGGAACACGGCCGCCAGCCACGGCAGAGTGTTCGTCGCACCGTCCGTGTTCCGGGCCAGCAGGCCTCCGTAGACCACGGCCAACAGCACGGGGACGATCGCGCGCATCAGGCGGGCCGAACCGACCGACCACGCCTTGGTCTTGTCGGGCTGGTAGAAGATCGAGTCGGTGGCCCAGTGCAGCGTGCCGAGCGCACTGAACAGCAGGGTCGCCGCGGCCGCGACGAGCTGCGCGGCGGGCCTCCCTTCGAAGGGGCCGGACGGCTCTCCGACCAGCCACGCCATCAGGAGCGGGCCGACGGTCTCGAGCACGCCCGGCAGGTTGACCCTGTTCCAGCCGAAGCGCTCCAGGTTCCGCCCCAGCAGCCGCACCGGCCAGAACCGGGAACGCATCATCGCGCGGATCGTCTCCGCCTGGGCGTGGACCACCGCCAGTGCCGCGCCGACCGCGGCCACCGCGATCAGCAGCAGCCACCAGCGCCGGTCCTCCCGCCCTTCACCCGTGGTCGCCCACAGCCCGGCGCTGAACACCAGGACGCAGCAGAGCAGTCGGATGAAGGGGGTCGAGCTGCCACTGGCCGTCGTGGCCCGTTGGGCCACCCGGTAGGTCTGCAGCTGACGCAGCTTCGGATGGTGCATGTGCCTGAGCCAGCGCGCGGGCTGCGGCCATGACGTCATGGCAGGTCTCCTCTCCTCACACCCCCGCAGAGCCGGGGTGGGAGGAACAGTTGAGCAGCAACCATGCGGTCGATTCCCGGTACTTATGCTCAACTTCCGCGACGACGTTGCCGGGCCCATGAGGTGCGCACACCGTCGGAGTGGTGCCTGGAAACCGTACGCGAGGCGGGGCGCGGCGCCAGGCTTGGGACCATGACGAACCTGGTGAAGTTGTTGGTCTTCCTCCTGTTCCTGGCCCTGTCGGTCATCGTCGGCCTCGGCGCCGGCTTCCTCGTCCACACCGAAGGGGTCTCCTTCGTGACGGCTCTCTTCTCGGGCTTCGGCGCCGGCGCCGCGACGCTCACCCTGTGCTGCCTGGTGTACTCCAGCTACCGTGCCTGAACCGGCCCCACCTCGACCGTCTTGGACCTCCCTGGGCTCACGCCATGGGCACGTCGTCAGCGTGGGCGGCGCTTGGGAGGAACGGGGCCCGGGATGACGTCGAGGTCGAGGTGCTCCTTGAACAGGTGGACCAGGTTGGCACCGTCGAGAAGCTCCAAGCGTCCGTGGTCGTTCGCGAATGCCTCGCTCGCCCGACCGAACCACGAAGTCGTCACCAAGATGCCCTTGGCCGCCCGCTTGTGCTCCACGACGCCGGCGAGGGCGGACACCGACTCGAAGGGGACCACCTTGGCGGTGCGTTTGGCCTGGATGATGCACAGGCCTCGCATGACCGGGTCGGTGTTCATCGCCACCGCGTCCACGCCCTCGTCCTGCGAGGGCCGCGTGTTGACGCTGTCCAGGCCGATGGCTTCGAACAACTGCCGGACCAGATGCTCGAATTCCGTGGGTGAGAGGTCCATCAGCACAGGACGGCTGTCCAGACCCGCCACGACGTCCATGCTGTCCATCAGGCGGTACTTGCTCAAGTCGAAGGTGACCAGCGGGCGCACCGGCTCCAGTTCGTAGGGATTCGGGGAGATCAGCGACCGCAGCCGCTTCAGGCAAGCCTGCGGATCGACCTGGGTCAGCACCAGTTCGCCGAACTCCTCTCGCCCCGCCTGGAGGGTGATCAGACACGGGTGCACCTCGCGGCCTGTGGCGCGGTCGATGGTCGCCACGTGCCCGTTCAACGCCACCGATCCCACCACGCCGTCAGTGTCCGCCGCGAACAACTCGTGGACGGTCCGCAGCGCCGTCTGCGCCAGTACGGACGCGTACAGCTCGTGACGCTCCTTCTCGGGCCTCGGGACAGGTGTGATCTCGTCGCGAGACTTCACGTACCGATAGGCACGGGCCGTCGGGACCACCTCTTCCCGCGGCAGATCGATCTCGACCAGCAAGTCTCCGGTATCTGCCTGGTACGAGACTCGGTGCGCCTTCGGAAAGCCATGGGGATACGCGGATGCGGCCAGAACCTGGTCGGTGAACCACTCGACCGCCTCGACATCGCGGTCCCGATACGCGGCGCGGCGGGTCTCGATCCCGGCATTCCACTCCTCGATGCGAGCCGCCTCCTGCTGGTTGCGCTCGTCATGGCGGGCCTGCGCCGCATCCAGCTTTCCGAGCCGCTTGTGCTCCTCGCGCGCATGGTCCCGCAGCGCCTCGTCGAACCGCCGGCGCGCGGTCTCCACCTCCGCGTCGTACGTTCGGCGCCCGAAGCCGAGCGCTCCCAGCCATCCGCGCGGCGGCTCGGGCTCGTACTCTCCCCACCGTGGGAGCGGAGCGGGCTTCGTTCGGCTCTTCGGCGGCGCGAAGGCTGCGGGGACGAAGCGCTGCCTGAGACCGTCGAAGCCCAGTTGCCGGCCGTCCAGCACCGCCGCACGCAACAGTCCCGCCAACTGCTCGACGTCGTGCTCGGTCACGCTCGTCTTGTCGACGGCCTCCTGTGCACGTGCGGCCTCGTAGGCGACCTTCTCCTCGCGCGCCTTGCGCTTGGCCTCCGTCTCGGCAGCCTTCCGGCGCCGCTCACGTTCCCTGTCCTGCCGCGCCCGCTCGCGCACGTACTCGTCGCGCCCACCCGCCACCGCCACCCCCAGGCCCCTGCACGCCGGTCCGCTCAGAACTTCCCCGACCCGAGGCCGTGCAATCCGGCTGGGTATGAGACACCTGCAGGACACTGGCGTCCGCAGGACCGGGGTGGCGGAATTGGTGACGTTCTGCAATCGGTCCCGATCTGCGGGTCGACCCAGTGGCGGGCGGCACGAAGCCGCTCCGTCAGGAACGACAGGCACCCCAAACGACCCGTGCTGGTTCGGTGCCGACCCGAAAGCCCTTGTCAGCACCGCTCTTGACCACCGCGTATGCGGCGGTGATCCGCGCCGACCAGGCCTGCCGAGCCCAACAGGGCCACGCCGAATTCCTCATCAGCACAGCTGTCCGACCCGGCGCGCACGGATCAGTCCGTATAGGGGGCCGTTGCCGCCGCCGGCGTCCGGCACGGCCACCAGGACGGCGCCCACCGGCCCGCATGCCGCGTAGCGGCGACGTCGAATCATGGTGAGACGAAGCGAGACCATGGCGGATTCCTTTTCTTCACACATCCCGGCATCCCTCGGCAATTGCCGTCCACTTCGAGGGTTGAATAACGCATATGCCGTCCGGAAGCAGTTCACAAGGCCGCATCTGCAATTCGAAGAACGCTCTGCCATCAGGGGTGGCCGGTAGATAGTGGGATGCGAACTTCCCAGCTCAGGGCAGGTTCCCATGACTGAGAAGCGGGGTTCGGGGCGCCTGCACGAATAAGCCAGGCGGTCGCGGATATTCGGTTGGCGGATGCGACGGTCCGCCCGTGGGCACCCTTTTCCATCCTGTAATCTCGGACGTGACGCAGACCACATCCGGCCCGCGTATTTCGTCCCCTGTTCTTTCTTCTCGAGAGAGGCGTGGTTTTCCATGAGCCTGTCCATCCGTAACCAGATCCCCGGCACCGTCACCTCCGTCACGGCCGGTGCGGCCATGTCGTCGGTGAAGGTCCGTCTGGAGGGCGGCCAGGACGTCACCGCCGTGATCACCACGGACGCCGCCAAGGAGCTGGGCCTGACCGAGGGCTCCGCGGTCAAGGCCCTGGTGAAGGCCACCGAGGTCTCCCTGGCCACGGGCTCGGTCGAGGGCCTCTCCATCCGCAACCAGCTCGCCGGGACCGTCGTCGACGTGGCCACCGGCCCGGCCATGGCCTCCGTGAGGGTCGACGTCGCCGGAGGCGGCCTGACCGCCGCCATCACCGCCGACGCCGCCAAGGACCTCGGCCTGACGTCCGGCACTCCCGTCGTCGCGCTGATCAAGTCGACCGAGGTCTCCCTCGCCGCGGCCTGAACCACCCCCGGCCCTCACGGGCCGAAACGCTGATGCGGCCCCGCACCACCCCCTCCGGTGCGGGGCCCCATCGCGTGCTTGCTCACTCTCCTCGCCCGCCACCCGCCGACCGGCCGGCACGGGATGATCGGGCTCGGCTCAGGCCAGGCCGAGGAGCTGCTTGAACGAGCCTCCGAGTCCGGCGTCGTAGTCGTCCACCAGGCAGACCTCCAAGATCCAGTGCGCCCACCACCCCCCGACGACCGTCCGCCGCAACGGATCGGTGTTGTCCGGGCCGATGAACAGATCCCGCCGCGTGCCATGGCCCGGCCGAGGCACAGCCGCGCCCGAAAGACGGCCGACGTGCCACGTACCCAGCGACCAGCCCGCCTTGCCGGCCAGGGCCTCGATCTCGGCGTGCAGCTCCCGACCGGTGATGTCCTCGTTCCCGACAAACGCTTCCCGGGCACCCGCAGCGACCGCGGCCAGGTCCGCAACGAGCTGAATCCTGCCCGGGTCGTCACCCACCACCACCGTCCGGGCGAAGTCCGTCTCCCGCACGGCCAAAAGCGCCCCCAGATCGATGACGACGACGTCGTCCCGGCAGATCACCCGGTCCGTCGCCTCCTGGTGCCCGCCGCTCGGGACCACTGCGTGCGGCCCCGAGCGCACCAACCGCCCCCGCCGCTGCCCCACGAACGGGAAGACCTCTGCGGCCACGTCCCAGACGCGGGCGTCCAGCTCCCGCTCGGTGCGGCCCGGCAGCACCAGACCGCGCCCTGTGACCTCCGCGAAGACCGCACGCGCCATCCGATGCGCTTCCACCAGCCCGAGGGCCCGCAGACGCTTGTCCATCCGATCGGGTACCGCCACTCGCGTCATTGCTCTTCCTGCTTCTCCTGCCGACGGGGCGGCGATCACACACCCCGAGCTCCCGTTCGCGGCCGTGGCACGAAGAAGAGCTGACTGCAGTCAACCGTCTCGCTCGTGGCAAGGGCAGTGGTCCCCCGACCAATTCCCCGCCCCGGGACGGCATCGTGCCCTGGTGGTACCTACAAGAGCCGCCTGGCCCCGGCGGCGTCGCACCCGCGCACGCCACCATGCCGGTGACGTCGACCACGGCGTGATCGCGCCGGCTATTCCTCCTACCGCCGCCCGGACGGACGCAGCGCCCGGTTCATCGCCCAAGCCCTGGGCGACGCCCAGACGGTGCTCAACATGGGTGCAGGTGCCGGGTCGTGCGAGAACGCGGCGCGCGCGGTGACTGCCGTCGAACCCCCGGAGGCGATGCCGGCACAGCGGCCCGGACCGTTCCCTGAGCAGGGCGATCTGTTCGGTGTCGACGCTCTCGCCTCGGAAGAAGGCGAGGTGGCTGTAGGGGTCCTGATTTCGCCGGCCGTCGGCGATCCAGGCGAGGCGCCCCAGCGGGTCGCGCCCGCACGGGGTGTGGGGCTGGGTCCCGTCCATGCCACCGGTGCGGAATCCACCCGGTCCAACAGCGCGGCCTGCCCGACGACGAGATCAGCCACCGGGCCGCGATGTGCTCGGCGAGCCTGCGAACCGCGTCCTCGGCGGCGAAGTACGGCACTTGGTCCAGATCCCCCGTGACGAAGACCTCCCGGTAGGGACCGGTGTGGCCGCGCACCGTGCCGTTTGGGAGGGTGGCCCGTGTCCCACTACGGCCCGGTGCCCCGCTTCCGACCCGATCGGTGGCACCTTCAGGTCTTCGGCGCGACCGCGAGCGGGACGACGTACTCGTGGTCCTTCGACGAGATCCTGGGGCTGCCCACCGCGACGGTGACCACCGATCTGCACTGCGCTTCGGGCACCAGCACGCTCGGTCACGAGTTCCACGGTGTGCCCGCCGCCCTCCTGCTCGAACTGGCGCCCCCGGCTCCCGAGGTCACGCACGTCATGGCCTGGGCCGAGTACGGCTACAGCGCCAACCTGCGCCTCGCGGACTTCACGGCCGAGCAGACCGTCATGGCCACCCACCACGCCGGGGAGCCGCTCACCGTCGAGCACGGGTTCCCGCTGCGCCTGGTCGTGCCGCACCTCTACGGCTACAAGGGCCCCAAGTGGTTGCGGGGGATCGAGTACATGACCCAGGACCGGCGCGGCTTCTGGGAGGAACGCGGCTATCACAACATCGCCGACCCGTGGACGGGAAGTCGGCACTCCTATCAGGAGGACGGGGCCGGGTGACCGCTGCTCCGGCTGCGGCCGGGTGGGCAGGGGAAGAACGGATTGCCCCTGCCCACGCGGCCGTCGCGCCCCGAGGCCATGTCGGTGGCCGGGGGCACGTCCCCGTCGGCCGGAGCGGGTGCGGTCCGCGCCGGCCAGGTGAACGTAACAGCGGGCCGGGCGTCGGGAGCAGTGGTTGATCGACCGAACAACGCCGTCCTGCGCGCCGCTGTTTCGGTCGGCCCTCCATGCCCGGGGAGCGGCGCCGTCACAGGGTGACGAGGGTGATCTCGGTGGCCTTCACGCTGCACCAGACCAGCACTCCGTCGGCGAGGCCCAGTTCGGCGGCGGCCTGTGGCGTGACCTCCGCCACCGTGTCCGCGGTGGCGTCGGAGGCGATGAGCACCCGCAGCCTGCTTCCTGCCGCAGTGATCTCGCGGACGGCTCCGGACCATACGTTGCGGGGACTCCCCGTGGGCCGTGCGGTGTGCAGGGAGACGGCTTCCGGCGCGACGATCGCCAGCGCCCGTACCCCGGGCCGCTCGGCTTCGGCGACGACCAGGCTCCCTCCGGCGTCCGGCTCCAGCCCGGTCCCGGTGGTGGTGCCCGGCCACGCGTTGCGTCCGAGCATCCGTGCCACCCACGGTGAGCGGGGGTGCCGCGTCACTTCACCGGGCGGTGCGTCCTGGAGGGCCTGCCCGTGGTCGAGTACGAGGACCCGGTCGGCCAGTGACACGGCCTCCACGGGGTCGTGGGTGACCAGCAGGCAGACGCCGCCGAAGCCGCCGAGGTGGGTGCGCAGGGTGTGGCGGACCCGGGCGCGGGTGGTCTGGTCGAGTGCGGCCAGCGGTTCGTCGAGGAGCAGGAGCCGGGGCCGGGCGGCCAGTGCGCGGGCGAGTGCGACCCGCTGGGCCTGGCCGCCGGAGAGCTGGGCGGGCTTGCGGCGGGCGAGGTGGCCCACACCGAGCCGGTCCAGCCACAGCTGCCCCGCCCGCATTGCCTCGGCTTTGGGCGTGCCCTGGGCGCGCAGCCCGTACGCGGTGTTGGCGAGGGCGGTCAGGTGCGGGAAGAGGGCGCCGTCCTGCGGAACCCAGGCCACCTGTCGTTTGTGCAGGGGCAGCGAGGTGGTGTCGGTGTCGCCGAGCCGGAGTTCGGCGTGCGCGCGCGGGGTGAGCCCGAGGAGGGCGCGCAGGAGGGTGGTCTTGCCGGCGCCGTTCTCGCCGACCACGGCGATGGTGGTGCCCGGTTCGGCGTCCAGGGTCAGCTGGTTGAACCCGGTGACCCTGGCGTGCAGGGCCCATCGCGCGTCCTCGGACGGTGGTTCGGGCAGGTGTGGTTCGGGGGCGTCGGCGACCGGGTCGTCGGTGATGGTCCTGTGGTGGATGTCCCGTACGGCGTGCCCGCTGGTCCAGCGTCCGCGCAAGCCGATCAGCACCACCATGGCGATCGCGAGCAGCAGCAGCGACAGGGAAGTCGCGGCCTCCGGGGAGTCCTGCAGCAGCAGGTACACCTGCAGCGGCAGCGTCTGGGTGACCCCGGGGAGGTTGCCCGCGAAGGTGATGGTCGCACCGAACTCGCCCAGGGCCCTCGCCCACGTCAGGGCCGCGCCCGCGATGAGGCCGGGTGCCACCATCGGCACGGTCACCGTCAGGAACACCCTCAGTGGCGAGGCCCCCAGTGATGCCGCGGTCTCCTCGTAGCCGGGCCGCAGCCCCCCGAGGGCGCCTTCGAGGCTGATGATGAGGAAGGGCATGGCCACGAAGGTGGCGGCCACCACCGCGCCGGACGTGTGGAACGGCAGGGTCAGGCCGAACGTGTCCTCCAGGAAGGGCCCGAGCAGGCCGCGCCGTCCGAACCCGAGCAGCAGGGCGACACCGCCGACGGTGGGCGGCAGCACCATCGGCAGCAGTACCAGCGAGCGCACCAGCGCCTTGCCCCGGAAGTCAACCCTGGCCAGCAGCCAGGCCAGCGGCACCCCGAGCAGCAGGGACAGGCCCAGGGCGCAGAAGGAGACGAAGAGGGAGAGCCGCAGCGCCTCCAGCGCGCCGGGGGTCGTCAGGTGGGCGCCGAGCTCGGACCACTGGGTCCGCACCAGGATCCCGACCAGCGGGATGGCCAGGAACGCGACCGCGAGGAAGGCGGGAACGGCCAGGGCCAGGGGAGGCCGGGTCCCGGCGCGGCGCGGCCCGCCAAGGCGTCGGGCGCGGCCGACGGGAGCGGTCGGGGTGGCGCTGTCGGGGCGCACGCTCGTGGGCATCTTCCTCCTCCACGGGACCGGTCTCCTCACCCGGCGGGGCTCGGAGACCGGTGAAAGGACCGTCCTCAGGGGCGGACGGACCGCTCGGCGCCGGTCAGGGCTGCTGGAAACCCGCGGCCTGGAGGATCTGCTGCGCTTCGGCGCTGGTCAGCCACGTGACGAAGGAGGCCGCGGCCTGGGGGTTCTTGGACGCCGTGAGGGTGGCCGCGGGGTAGGAGGCGATGACGTTCTGGTCGTCGGGGATCTCGACGGCGTCGGTCTTGCCCTTGGAGGCCGTGGTGTCGGTCTTGTAGACCATGCCGGCGTCGGCCTCGCCCAGCTCCACCTTGGACAGGACGGCCCGCACGTTCGGCTCCTCCGAGACCGGCTTCACGGTGACGCCCGCCTTGTCGAGGGCCTCCCGGCTGTAACGCCCGACCGGCACCTCCGGGGCCGCCAGGACCACCTTGAGGTTGGGGTCGGAGAGGTCCTTCAACCCTTCGATCTTGTGCGGGTTGCCCGGAGCGGTGGCGATGACCAGGCGGTTCTTGGCGAAGACGACCGGATCTCCGGTCTCGGACTTCAGGCCGTCCATGGTCTTGGTGTCGGCCGTCGCCAACGCGTCCGCGGGGGCGCCCTGGCGGACCTGTGCCGCCAGCTCCTGCGAGCCGGCGAAGGAGAAGTTCACCCTGGTGCCCGGGTGGCTCGTCTCGTAGGCGGCGCCCGCGGTCTTGAAGACATCGGTCAGGGAGGAGGCGGCCAGGACCGTCAGATTCGCCGCCGGCGCCGTCGACGAGGCGCTCGCGCTCGGACTCGCTGCCGATCCGCTGTCCTTGGTGTCGCTGCCGCAGCCCGCGAGGGCCGGAATCATCAGAGCGCCGGCCAGCAGGGCCACGGCGGTGCTCCGGGCAAGGTGAATGCTCGGCATGGTCTTGTCAGCTCCTCGGGAACGGAAAGCCGGAGACTCCGCAAACGCGTGGCGCGCCGTTCGGCACGCGGCGCAGATGCCACAAGTAGAGGTTCGGAGCACCGCATCTGCAATTCGCGAGCAGGACTGCGACACCCAACGCAGGGTGCCGCGAACGCCTCGAAGATCCGCCCCGCGCAAGGCAGCCAGGCCGAGCCTTCCGTGAGATCCGTACAACCGGGAGACCGCATCGACGCAGGGCCGTTCGGGTGGCGGATTCGATTGGAGAGCACCGTCGGGGAACTTCCCATCCGGCAAGCGGAAGACGCCGGCCTGGCGTCGGGGTCCGGGCGCAGCCCCCGCCTCCGACGCCAGGTCATGTGAACGCACCCCTCGGAAGCGAGACCGGCAGCTCGCCATCAAAACCGCACATGCAAGCGGAATCTCCAGATGGCCTGGCTGATGCTATGCTCTCGCAGCCCCTCATCTGGCACATGCTCTGCTCGCGTCGCCGCACGCCGCGGCAGAGCGTCATCCATGATTCGAGGGGACGCAGTTGACCCGAAATGTACTCATCACCGGGGGCTCGGGCGGAATCGGCCGGGCCTGTGTGGAACGGTTCGCCCAAGAGGCGGACCGGACCGTCTGGTTCACGTACCGCAACGGCCGTGATCGGGCCGAGGACCTCGCACGGGAGCTGGCCCTCACCGGCCGCGCCAAGGTCGAGGCCTTCCCCTTCGACCAGGGCGACTGGGAGGACCACGAGCGGCTCCTGGACCGGCTGCCCGGTCCCGTCGACATCCTCGTGAACAACGCCGCAGTGGGTTCCAAGACCGTCGAACACTACGCGGACGGCCCCCGCCACGCCCTGGCGTCGGCGTTCTTCCAGATCAACGCGGTCGGCCCGCTCTGGCTGACCGAGCAGCTGCTGCCCGGGATGCTGGACCGCGGCTACGGAAAGATCGTCAACATCTCCAGCGTGGGCGGCGGGATCTTCCAGTTCCCCGGCTTCCACCCCGCCGACGGCATGAGCAAGGCGGCCCTCACCTACCTGACCCGGCACCTCGCCGCCGAGCTGGCGCACACTCCGGTGCACGTCTTCGCCCTCTGCCCGGGCGTCGTGGAGACCACGATGTTCCAGGCCAGCACCCTGGACCGGCTGTCGCCCGGCGAGCGCGACGACCTGGTCACCCGGCTGCCGGGCGGCCGCATGATCCGCTCCGAGGAGATCGCCGAGCAGGTTCGATGGCTCGCGGGTGCGCACTCCGCACCACTGCACGGCGCCGTCATCGACGCCTCCATGGGCCTCGGCGTCAATCCGGGCATGCTCGCCGCCGCCGGCGACGGCACCGGGCGGTCGTGATGGTCTCCCGCCAGGCCGCCCGGCTGCTCGCCGACACCCCCGCGATCGCCGACGCCCACTTCCGCGCCGAGGCAGAGCCCTACGACCCCGACACGCGCCCCGACGGCTACCTCAACCTCGGCACCGCGGAGAACCGCCTGCTCTGGGACTTGCTGCGGGACCGGCTCGCCGCGCTTCCCCCGATGACCGAGCAGGCCGCCCGCTACGCACCCCTGCACGGCACCGCCGTGCTGCGCGAGCGGGTGGCCACTCTGCTCTCCACCACCTGCCGGACCGTGCTCGACCCGGACGACCTCGTCGTGATCAGCGGCGCGACCGGGGCCCTGGACGCCATCGCGTCGGTGCTGTGCGACCCGGGCGAGGCGATCGTGGTGCCCGCGCCGTACTACGGAGCCTTCGACACCGACCTCGGCGGGAGGTCCGGCGCCCGGATCCTGCCCGCCCCGCTCTCCCCCACCGACGGCTTCCGGCTGGCACCCGCCGCCGTCGACCGCACCCTGCGGGAAGCCCGCACGGCGGGCATCACGGTACGCGCGGTCGCGGTCTCCTCACCGTCCAATCCGATCGGTGAAACGCACCCGCCCCAGACCCTCGCCGCACTGCTGCGGGTGGCCCGCGCACACGACGTCGACCTGATCTCCGACGAGATCTACGCCCACTCGACCTTCGGCGACCGGGAGTTCACCAGCGCCGCCGACCCGGCCGTCAACCGGCACTGGGCGCACCGCACCCATGTCGTCTGGGGCTTCGCCAAGGACTTCGCCCTGCCCGGCCTGAAGACCGGCGTACTGCACACCCGCGACCCCCAGGTCCGGTCCGCCGGCCGGGCCATGGCCTACTTCGCACCCGTCTCCACCGCCACCCAGAACACCCTGGCGGAGCTGCTGTCCGACCCGGCCTGGACCGCCGCCTTCCTCGTGGAGGGACGCCGCAGGTTGGCCTCCTCGTACGCGCGCCTGTGCTCGTTGCTGGACGAGCACGGCATCCCGTACGCCCCGGCCGACGCGGGGTTCTCCGTCTGGCTCGACCTCCGTGCCTGGCTGCCCGGCAGCGGCTTCGACGCCGAACAACGCCTGTGGGCAGCACTGTTCGAGACCACCAGGGTCAGCATCCTGCCCGGAGGGGCGTTCGGCTCGCCGGAGCCCGGCTGGTTCCGGCTGTGCCACGCGGTCGACGCCACGCTCGTCACCGAGGCGGTCCGCAGGCTCGCGGCACACCTCAGCGCCCCGTCACCCTCCCCATCCTCCCCGCCCTCCCCGTCCTCCCCGTCCTCCCACTCCTCCCCCTCACCGAACGGAAGCCGCCCATGAGCAGCGCACCGAGCCCCCTGGACCGCTGGTACGAGACCGCGGGCGTGCGGGGCGGAGTCCGACGGATCTTCCACGCGGAGACCGAACAGGGCAGGGTCTTCTTCCCCCACTCGCTCGTCGCGCACCTGGACCACCCCGAGGTGAAGGCCCTGGCCCCGGAGCGGATCCGGGAGATATCCGTGCGCCACCTCTACCAGTTCCTGCACTCGACCACCCACCTGGAGACCCGGGTGGTCAACGGAGCGGCAGAGCCGGTCGCCAACGGCAACACCGGCATGCACTTCCCGTCCGCCCTGCGGATGGACGCCTTCAAGGTCTACTGCGACGAGGGCTACCACGCCCTCTACAGCCTGGACCTGGCGGACCAGATCGCGGCCGTCACCGGCATCGAGGTGCCCGACGTCGACTACGGCGGATTCGTCACGGCGCTCCAGGACAGCGGGCGACGGCTGCTGCCCGAGGACCCGCTGCTCGCAGGGCAGCTACAGGCGGTCGTCTTCGAGACGCTGATCACGGCCGTGCTGAACGAGGTGCCGCAGGACCCGACGGTGGTGAGCACCGTACGCGACCTCATGCGCGACCACGCCAAGGACGAGGGACGCCACCACCGGTTCTTCTCCGCCTTCTTCCTGGAGCTGTGGGCCCGCCTGGACCGGCCCCGCCGGATCCTGGCCGCCCGGGCGCTGCCCGCGATGATCCGCGCCGCGCTGGACTGGGACGTGGAGCCGGTCCGGGTGTCGCTGCGGTTGGCCGGCCTGGACGAGGACCGGATCGAGGCCGTCATCACCGACTGCTACGGCAAGGACGCCGGCATCAGCCGCATCCAGACGGTCTCCCGCTCCACGCTGCGGCTCTGCGCCCAGGTGGACGCGTTCGATCTGCCCGGCGCGGCGGACGCGTTCGCCTCGTACGGTCTGCGCGCGCCGGAGGACACCGATGACTGACACCGGCGAGGTCACCTACGCGGACTACCTGAAGCTGCCCCAGCTGCTGGCGCTCCAGGTACCGCTCGCCGACGGCGTCCCCGACGAGCGGCTGTTCATCGTCGTCCACCAGGTGCAGGAGCTGTGGTTCCGCCAGCTGATCGGCGACCTCTCCGACGCACGCGACCGGATGCTGGACGACGATCCGCGGGGGGCTCGGGCACGGCTCGCACGGGCCGTGGTCATCACCCGGGCGCTGATCGCCGGGATCCATCCGCTGCGTACCATGCCGCCCCGGGAGTTCCACGCTTTCCGGGGCGTGCTCGGCAGCAGCAGCGGCGCGCAGTCGGCACAGTACGTCGAGATCGCGGCGCTGGCCGGCTCGGACTGGGTTCGCGGGCCGTACGGCGACCACCTGATCGCCGGGCTGCTGCCTGAGGAACGGGTACGGCTGCGGGCCCGGCTCACCGAGCCGACGATGTGGGACGCGTTCGTCCGGCTGCTGGACAAGAGCGGTTTCACGACGGCGACGGAAGAGGGCCGGCAAGAGGCCTGCGCACGGCTGGCGGCACTGGCCGGTGCCACCGACACCGGACGTGATCCGAGGCAGCCCGCACAACTGCCCGAACTGGCCGACCTGGCGGAGGCGCTCGTCGATCTGGACGAGGCCTGGACGGAGTGGCGGGCCTGCCACGCACTGCTCGTGGAGCGACAGATCGGCGCCGGTCCGGGCACCGGCGGCAGCAGCGGCGTGAACCATCTGCGAGCGGCTGTGCACCGGCGCTTCTACCCGGAGCTCTGGCAGGCCCGGACCACGGCACTACCGGGGCCTCCGACGGCGCTCTGAGGTCGACTGCGGACCACAAGGAGCACCCAGGCGCACGACGGCGCCCCGCACATGCTCCCGGAACGGCTCGGCCCCCTGCGCGATGACTTCCCGGATCTGCGCGCAGGGGGACCTGCCTGCCGGCCCCTCGACCGGGAGCCGCCTCCGCCCGCCCGGAACGGCGCCGGGCCGGGACGGGACGACTGGTTCCGGATACGGATTGGATCAGCGCCGGGTCCCGCCGCTCGCCGCGGTACACGTGACGACGGGCGTTTCGGGAGAGGATCCGGTTGCAGGCCGGCCTGTTCATGGGGGGGGTTACCCAGGGGCTTCCGAGAACGCCCGCACCAGGAACTGTGCGAACTCCTTCATGCCTTGATTGCCGCGACGGATCTCGAACTCCACGAACTCCTCGGCGTCGTCATGGGATTCGGCCTGCGTCGGAAGGTAGGCCATTCCGAAGTACCGGCTCATGGCCTGCTGTTCATCCTTGGCGAGCGTCCCCCACTCGCCGCGGGCGCCGCCGCACGCCGTGGAAACCGCGGCCAGGCATGCGGCGAAGGCGCGCATCTCGCTTCCGTTCCACTCCTCCCTCATCCACCGGTCGAAGTTCTTGTCGAAGCGGGCGCGTTCTCGCGGCGTCACCGTACCCATTACCATTTTTGCCACAATGGCGAGCTGATCGTCCGCGTGCCTGTTGGTCATACCGATCCCTTCTACCGCCTGCCCCGGTCAAGTGGTGTCGACGCGGGGGCCCAGTGACCGTGACGCCGGAACGGCGCGAGCCCATGAACCTCGGGAGCTCGCCGAGGGCCACGGCGAGCGCGGCTCCGACACGGGCACCTCGGCAAGAAGTGAATCTCCTCCCACCAGCCGGCCCCTCGCTTCTTGACCGGATGACGGCGCACTGGACCGTTGCGCGTCAATCACGATCCCGGCCGGCCGGCACACCGTCAACTCCTTCCGAAAAGGATTCCAGAAGCCGTGTTCCACGCTGTCCGTGTCGAAGAGCGAGAGGATCACCACGGGCGGCAGGGTCAGTGCCGGAAGCATCCACCACCTTCGGCCGTCGCGACGGCGTCGTCGCCGCGCGGGCACTGCGTTCGTTGGGCGACACAGACGGCTCGACGGCCGCCACCGCACGCGCAGCGTCTGGCATTCTCCAGATTATTCGCGAAATAATCTGGCAAATGCTTCTTCAGTGAGCCATGAAGTCTCAGACGCAGTTCTGGATGATCTGTTCTCCGGCCTGGACCATCCAGTATCCAAGGCTGCCGTACAGAGGATGCAGGGGGAGGATGGGAAACGGGCCGACGGGCGCGTGAGGGGCCGGACCGTCGGGTCCGAGAGCTGCCGCCGTGAGCGAAGGAGGGCCGGCGATGACCGCGTCCGAGGCCTCCCCAGCCGCGCCCGGTCCCGTGGGATCGGTGCCCTCCGAACCCGGCGGTCTGCTGGACGTTCTGAGCGTGGCCGCGGTGGTTCTGGACGCCGAGGGCCGGATCACGCTGTGGAGCCCTCATGCCCAGAACCTGTTCGGCTGGTCCGCCAAGGAAGCGCTGGGCAGGTACGCGGGCGAGCTGCTGGTCTCCGACGAGTACGTCGACCTGGTACTGGAGCTGTTCGCCAAGGTCATGGCCGGTGACGGCGCCTGGGCAGGTGTGTTCCCCATGCGGCACAAGGACGGTTCCACGAGGCTGGTGGAGTTCCGCAACATGCGCCTGGTGGACGAGCACGGCGCCGTGTACGCCCTGGGGATCGCCTGCGACGAGACCGTCCTGCGGGGCGTGGAGCGCGACCTGGCCCTGTCCGTGCCGCTGGTGGACCAGTCCCCGCTCGGGCTCGCGGTGCTGGACACCGACCTGCGCTACGTCTTGGTCAACCCCAGGCTGGAGGTGCTCAACGGCCTGCCCGCCGGGGTGCTCCTGGGCCGCATGCCGCACGAGGCGCTGCCCTTCCTGGACACCGACGTGATCGAAGCCTCCATGCGCCAGGTCCTGGACACCGGCGTACCACTGCTGGACCAGTACGCCATCGGACGCATACCCGCCGACCCGCACCGGGAGCGCGCCTGGTCCGGCTCGTACTACCGGCTGGAGGACTCCGGCGGCCGGGTGATCGGCGTCGCTCTCGTGGTGGTGGACGTCACCGACAGCTACCGCGCCGCCCGGGAAGCCGCCGAAGCCCGTAGGCGACTGGACCTCATCGCCCGGGCGTCGGTGACCATCGGCACCACCCTGGACCTGCAGCGCACCGCCCGAGAGCTCACCGGCCTCGTCGTGGCGGACCTCGCCGACGTCGCCTCGGTCGACGTCCTGGACTCGGTACTCGAAGGCAGCGTGGCCGCGGCACCCGACCCGGAAGCCGGCCGGGCGCTCTTCAGGCCCCTGGCGGTCGCGGCGGCCTACGAAACGGCCTCCGTCCGCGCCGCCGACCCAGTGGGCGAGCGGATCATCTACCCGGCCGATCGCCTGGTCACACGCTGCGTGAGCACCGGGCGCCCCGTCCTGGTAGCGCACGTCACCGGCCCTGACCTGGCACACATCGCACGTGACGAGGCCGCCGCGGACCTCCTCGCCCAGGAGGGCGCGCACTCCTACCTGGCCGTCCCGCTGACCGCCCGCGGGCAGGTCCTCGGCGCCCTCGGCCTCCTGCGCGCCCGCAACCCCCTCCCCTTCGACCACGACGACGTCACTCTGGCCGGCGAGCTGGCCACCCGTGCGGCCATCGCCATCGACAACGCCCGCTGGTACCAGCACGCCACCGACACCGCCCTGACCCTCCAGCGCCACCTCCTCCCACACCCGCCGCCCCAGGCGGCCGGACTGCAGATCGCCTACCGCTACCAACCGGCTGCAGCCGCCAGCGGGATAGGCGGTGACTGGTTCGACGCGATCCCCCAGCCCGGGGACAAGACCGCGCTCGTGGTCGGCGACGTCATGGGACACGGTGTCCACGCCGCCGCCACCATGGGACAACTGCGGACGGCCACCCGCACCCTGGCCGACCTCGGCCTCGACCCCGCAAGAGTCCTGCGCCACCTCGACCACATCACCGCCGAACTGGACGGCACGATGGCGACCTGCGTGTACGCCACCTGGGACCCGCACCGCTCCCGCTGCCGCGTGGCCCTGGCAGGCCACCCGCCCCCCGTCGTCATCCGGTCCGGACAGGCCCCGGCACTGCTCGACGTTCCCGTCGGGGTGCCACTCGGCACGGGCGACCTCGGCAGCACACACTTCGAGACCACCATCCTCGACCTGCTCCCCGGCGACCGGCTGGTCCTGTACACCGACGGCCTCGTCGAAACCCGCGACGACGCCTTGGACGACCGCCTCGCCCTCCTCCTCGACCTGCTCACCGATCGCGCCCTCACTCCGGAGACAAGCTGCGACCGGCTCCTGGCCGCACTACGACACGCCGACGCAGCCGACGACGTCGCCCTCGTCATCGCCCAAGTAGGCCCCCCACAAGACCACCGGCCGGCAGGCGCGCACCACGACCGCCCTCTGTGATGACGCCGGATGGCGGGCGTCGATGGTCGGTCCCCCGGTCGTCTCGATCAGCCGCCCCGGGCGTGGTCACGCCCGACCGGTCGGACGCAGTTCGCGTTCGAGGGCGGACAGGGCGAAGGCGTGCACGGAGGTGTGCTGCCAGCGGGACCGTCCGAACATCACGTCCTCGGCGAGCCCGCTCAGCATGGCCACGGCCCGAATGGTGAATTCCGGAAGATCCACGTCGGCGAAGTGCCCCAGCTCCCGGCCCTCACGAAGGATGGCTTCCAGGCGCTCGTCCCAGCCGTCCAGCAGCTCGGTGAGGACCCGTCGACCCGCTTCGTCGTGGCGCTGGGCCAGTACCTGGGTCCACAGCGCGTAGCGTTCGTCGCCTTGGTGGCGGGGCAGGTAGAAGCGGACGAACAGGTCAAGCTTCTCGGCAGGGGATGCGGCCTGGTCGGCGGCCTGCCGGAAGCGTGTCCAGAGGTCCGCTTGGCTCCACACGAGGACTTCGAGCAGGAGCCTGTCCTTCTTCCCGAAGTGGTAGAGGATGTGCCCGGTGCTCATGCCGGCCCGCTCGGCGATGTCCGACATCCGCAGGGCCGCCGTGCCCTTCTCGGCGATGACGGCGATGGCCGCCCGCATCGCCCGCCCACGCGCCTCGTCCCCGCTGGGCTGACGCTTCCTGTCGATCGGGGTCCGCTCCACGGAGGAGGAGGCGCCGGTCCCGGCATCCGCCGGCCCGATCACGTCTTCCGACGGGAGGAGGCGGTCGGGCCGCGCACGCCCGGTCTCTGACGTCGGCATGAGCTCACTTTCGGTTCCGGAAGTCCAGGCCCCAAGTCTAGGTTCCGAAAATCTAGACCCTTGGTCTAGACTGAAAATCTAGTCAGGGCGATGGAGGGTGTGACGGCCGTCTGTGCACGGCCGCCCCGACCGTCAACGGCCCGCCTGTCCTACTCAGCCACCCGGGAGACACCCACATGACGCGCGGATTCGATGTCGTGGAGACCTGTATCGCCGACCTGCGCACAGCGCTGGAGAAGGGCGAGACGACCGCGGTCGGCCTGCTCGACGCCTACCTCGCGCGGATCGACGCGTACGACCGGCCCGGCACGGCCACCGCTCTGAACGCGATGGTCGTGATGAACCCGCACGCCCGCGCGGACGCGGAGGCCTCCGACGCCCGCCGCGCCCGCGGCGAGACACTGGGCCCGCTGGACGGCATCCCGTACACCGCGAAGGACAGCTACCTCGCGAAGGGGCTCACGGCCGCCTCCGGCTCCCCCGCCTTCGAGCACCTCGTCGCCCAGCGCGACGCCTTCGCCATCGAGCGGCTGCGCGCGGGCGGGGCCGTCCTCATCGGCCTGACCAACATGCCCCCGATGGCGAACGGCGGCATGCAGCGCGGTGTGTACGGCCGCGCGGAAAGCCCGTACAGCGCCGACTGGCTCACCAGCGCCTACGGATCCGGCTCCTCCAACGGCTCCGGCACGGCGACCGCGGCGTCCTTCGGCGCGTTCGGCCTCGGCGAGGAGACCTGGTCCTCGGGCCGCGCCCCCGCCTCGAACAACGCGCTGTGCGCCTACACCCCCAGCCGCGGCGTGATCTCGGTCCGCGGCAACTGGCCGCTCGTACCGACCATGGACGTCGTCGTCCCGCACACCCGCACCATGACCGACCTGCTCGAACTGCTCGACGTCATCGTCGCCGACGACCCGCAGACGCGCGGGGACCTGTGGCGCGCACAGCCGTGGGTGCAGCTGCCCCCGGCCTCGCGGGTACGCCCCGCCTCATACCCGGCCCTCGCGCCCGCCGACGCCTCGATCGCAGCGGACGCGCTCGCCGGCAAGCGCGTCGGCGTGCCCCGCATGTACATCAACGCCGACCCCGACGCCGGAACCAACCCCGACGGGGGCATCGGCGGCCAGACCGGGCAGCGCATCGACACCCGCCCCTCGGTGCTCGCCCTGTGGGAAGCCGCCCGCCGCGACCTTCAGGCCGCCGGGGCCGAGGTCGTCGAGGTCGACTTCCCCGTGGTGACCAACTACGAGTCCGACCGTCCCGGAGCGCCCTCGCTGCTCACCCGCGGGCTGGTCAGCCACGAGTACCTCACCTTCGAGATCGAAGACCTGTCCGCCTGGGCCTGGGACGACTTCCTGCGCGCCAACGGCGACCCGGCGCTCGCCACCCTGGCCGATGTCGACGGCACCCACATCTGGCCCAAGCAGGAAGGCGAACTACCCGACCGCTACGACGGCTTCGACGACACGATCGGCGACTACCCGCGCTTCGTGCGCGAGCGCCCGTACGCCTCCCTGGCCGCCATGCCGCACCTCGAGCAGGGACTGCGCGGACTCGAGGAGACGCGCCGCGTCGACCTGGAGCTGTGGATGGACGGACTGGGCCTGGACGCGGTGGTCTTCCCCGCGGTGGCCGACGTGGGCCCCGCGGACATGGACGTCGCCGTGGCGTCCGCCGATCTCGGCTGGCGCAACGGTGTCTGGGTCGCCAACGGAAACCTGGTCCCCCGCCACCTCGGCATCCCGACCGTGACCGTACCGATGGGCACCATGACGGACACCGGCATGCCCGTCGGGCTGACCTTCGCGGGCCGCGCCTACGACGACAACGCCCTGCTGACCCTCGCCGCGGCATTCGAGGCGACGGGCAGCCGACGCACGGAACCGCCGCGTACGCCGCGCCTGTCGGCACAGTGACCGGGTAGCGGCGCGCCGGGCACGGTGTGGCCGCGCGCCGCGAAGCCGGGCCGAAGCCCTTCCTCGGTCAGCCGCCTGCCGGGCGAGCGGTGCGGCACCGGACACTCGGCGCACCGCCACGGCGCTCACGCCACTCTCGCGGCCGGACGGACGACGGCGAGCAGGGCGGCGTGAGCCAGGGGCGCGGACGGGTCGATGGCCATGCCGACGGCGGGGCTGAGCGCGGTCGTGCATCGCCACCCGCTCCGTACCGATCACGATGTGCGGCTGGAGCAGTGGCCGCACACGTTTTCGGCAGATCCGAAGGGGCGATAAGGCTCTCGATGTTGCTCGGGTGCCAGCAGGGGGCGAAAAAATGAAGTACGACCTGTCCAACCGCCTCGTCATCGGGATCGCCTCCAGCGCCCTGTTCGACCTCACCGCCTGCGACGCGGTGTTCCGGGAGCAGGGTGAGGACGCGTATCGGGCCTACCAAGAGGCCCATGTGGACGATGTCCTGGACAAGGGCGTGGCCTTCCCCTTCGTCCGGCGGCTGCTGTCGCTGAACGACCTCGCGGAGCCCCTCGACCCGCTGGTCGAGGTCATCATCCTGTCGCGCAACGACCCGGACACCGGGCTCCGCGTCATGCGTTCCGTCACGGCGCACGACCTGCATGTCAGCCGGGCCGTGTTCCGACAGGGCCGGTCGACACACTTGTTCATGCCCGCTCTCAACATGTCCTTGTTCCTGTCGGCCAACGGTTCGGACGTTCGCGAAGCAGTGGCCGACGGCATGCCGGCAGGGCACGTGCTCAAGACGGAACGGGTGGATGACGACGCCGACCAGGAACTCCGCATCGCCTTCGACTTCGACGGCGTACTGGCCGGCGACTCCTCCGAGCGGATCTACCGGACCGCCGGCATCGACGAGTTCCGCGCACATGAAGTCCTCAATGCGACCACCCCTCACGACCCCGGCCCCTTGAAGGAATTCCTTTCAGGCATCAACCGAATCCAGCGCCGTGAGGAGGAAGAGCGCCGTGCGGATCCCACCTATCAGCCCCGCCTCAGGGTGTCCTTGGTCACCGCCCGGGACGCCCCCGCACATGAGCGTGCCGTGCGGAGTCTCAAGCAGTGGGGACTTCGCGTCAACGATGCCTTCTTCCTCGGCGGCATCGACAAGGCCAGCGTGATGCGTGCCCTCGATCCGCACATCTTCTTCGACGACCAGGTCTCCCACCTGAACGGCACGGCGCCGGCCACTCCCAGCGTTCACGTTCCGTTCGGAGTCGCCAATACACCCCCTCGCACGCCTTCACGAAGGCGGCCGAGGCCGGATTCGGCTGTGCCAAGCCCGTAGAGGCCCGTTGAAGGGTCGGTACGTCCCCGTCGTGGCTGCCGGGGCCGTACCGGTTGGGAGGCCGACGGGTTCGAGACCCCGCATCGGCTTCCGCCGCCCGGGTGCAACGCGTCGTACCGAGCGGAGGGTCAGCCTCCGACGTGGATGCCGGGGCGGCGGGCCGGGTCGGGTTCGTGTTTGCGGATGATCTCGCGGGTCACGGGGGCGGTGTCGCCGCGACCGAGGAGGAAGTAGCGGAACATGTGGGTCAGGGGGCTGCCTTCGGCCCACGCGAAGTAGCAGTGCGGCTTGACTCCGGTGGTGTCGCGCAGGGCGAGGAGGATCGCGGCGATGGCGTTCGGGGCGGCGGGGGCCTCGGCGCGCAGGATCCGGTATCCGTCGACCTCGACCCCGTGGACGGTGAGGGTTTCGCTGAAGTCCGAGGGGTCGACGACGTCGATCTCCACGAACATGACGTCGGCCGGACCGGGTACGGGGTTGTTGCCGCGCTGTTCGCGTTCCTTGTCGGCGTACTCGGCGCCGTCGCCCGTCTGGCGGCGGTTGGCGATGATGTTGATCGCGTTGTCGTAGACGAGGGTGTCGGTGATGAACTGCCGGGCTGCCGGGTCGAACACGATCCGGTCGGCGCGCAGTTCGGTGGTGCGGGAAACCCGGGAGATCAGGGACACGGCGATGATTCCGGCGATGAAGAGGCCGGAGATGGTCATGCCGTCGGGCTTGTCGATGATGTTGGCCACCAGCGCGTAGAGCAGCACCGCGGTGAGCAGGGTGAAGCCGGCGGTCGTCGCGCGTTGGCGGCGGCGCAGCGCCGACACGGTGACGGCGAAGGCACCGGAGACCATCATGGCGAGGATTCCGGTGGCATAGGCACCGGCCTGGGCGTTGACATCGGCGTCGAAGGCGAAGGTGATGATGACGCACAGGGCCGTGTACACCAGCACGACCGGACGGACGGCGCGGCCCCACTCGGGGGCCATGCCGTAGTCGGGAAGGTAGCGCGGAACGATGTTGACCAGTCCCGCCATCGCGGAGGCGCCCGCGAACCACAGGATCAGGATGGTGCTGATGTCGTAGACGGTGCCGAAGGCTTCCCCCACCTGTTCGTGGGCCAGGTAGGCAAGGGCACGACCGTTGGCCGCACCACCTGCTTCGAACTCCTTGTGCGGGATCAGGACCGTGGTGACGAAGGAGGCCGCGAGCAGGTAGACGCTCATGATGGCCGCCGCGGTGGTCAGCAGCTTCCGGGAGTTGCGGATGCGGGACTCCAGCCGCTGCCCGGCATCCTCGCCCTCCGCGGAGACGAGCGGCATCATGCTCACCCCGGTCTCGAAGCCCGACAACCCGAGCACCAGCAGCGGGAAGGCCAGCAGGGCGGGCCCGACCAGGTCGCCCAGTCCGCCTCCGCCGTCCAGGAGCGCGTCGGTCCACGCCGACCAGGCGCCCGGCGAGGTGACGACCTCCGCCACACCGAAGGCGATGGTCACCGCGTTGAGCAGCAGGAAGACGGCGACGAGCGGGATCGCGACGCTGACCGCTTCGCTGAACCCGAGCAGGAACACTCCGCCGAGCAGCAGCAGGAGCGCCACCGTGATGGCGACCTCGTGGCCGTGCAGGGCTTCGGGGAAGAACGGGTTCTCCACCACGTGCACGGAAGCGTCCGCCGCGGACAGGGTGATGGTGATGATCCACGATGTGGCCACGAAGCCGAGCAGGACCAGGACGAACAGCTTGCCCCGCCAGAACGGCAGCAGGTCCTCGAGCATCGCCACCGAACCGGCTCCGTGCGGGCTCTCACGGGCGACCCGCCGATACATCGGCAGCATCCCCAGCAGCGTCAGCGCCACGATCAGCAGCGTCGCCAGCGGCGACACCGCACCGGCCGCGAGCGCGGCGATCGCGGGGACGTAGGCGAGGCTGGAGAAGTAGTCCACCCCGGTCAGGCACATCACCTTCCACCAGGCCTGCGGCTCGCTGTGCCCCTCGCCGGACGCCGGCCCCACGGGCTGCACCCGATGGCGCAGCAACCACTGGGCCAGGCCGCCGGCCGGCGGTGCCTGCACAGCGGGACTCTCCACTACTTCCGGAACGGCCAGATCGTTCACGTCCGTCATGTCCCCCCTCAATCCTTCCAACGCGCCAAGCCCACCGGCTCGATGGGCCGGCAACGATGACCGAGTATGGGGTCTCCCGGTTCCGCTGATCCTGTCGGGGTTGTGCTCTGCAGGGGGTGTACTCCAGCGGCGGCATCGAGAAGGTCCTCGCCGACAGTCCTGGCAGGCGATGCCGTCCGTGATGCCCTCCGTGGACTTGCGGCGTCTTCACAACGGCCACTGAAGCGGAATGTATTCACCCACTTCGGCGTCTCTCGACGGGCTTAGCCATTGGCCGGAAGGAGCCGCTCGCGGCCGGTCCCGGCGTGCCTTCCGGTGCGTCCGGTCCATCGCGGGGAGGAGGTCGCCTCGGCGGCGCGGGAGAGCGCATGGGAGGGGGGTTGACAGGTATCGAGCCCCACTTTTCCTGCCCCACAAGGGAGTTCGACGGAATCGGCGGCCCCGGTACTCCCCGGCACGGGCCTCGCCTCGTCGACGGTGGTCCGCCCCCCGCCCCACCCGCGGGCGTGGTCGGCCTTTCCGCTGATCAGCGGCACTTCGAGCCACTCTGGCGCAAACCCGTCCGCCTGCCGCCCAGAGGTTTCATCGGCCATCGAGAAATGCTTGTGGGTACCAAGTGGAGTCGTTTAGGGTGGTGCAGACCAACGGGGGTTGGCCCAAACCGCGCCGGCGTGTGATCCATCACAGCGCGACATGGGCCTGACGGGGAGAATAGTAAAATGATAGACGCGCGCTTTGTCGCGGGTGTCCGTTGCGCACCCTGTTTGGCGACAACGATCGGCAAACAGGCGTGAGTGCAACCTTGTTGCGCCGGCTCGCAGTCAATCGCAGCGGCGCCGGACTACTGCTGGTGGGTCTTGTCGATGCCACCGGAACCGGTCTCTATTTGGCGGGATCGGCGCTTTTTTTCACGAAGATCGTAGGGCTTTCCACCGTGCAGGTGGGATTGGGTCTTTCCGTGGCAGGTGTGCTCGGAATCTTCGGCCCCATTCCCTTCGGCAGGTTGGCCGACCGGTGGAGTCCCCGTGCGGTACTCATACTGCTCCATCTCTGCTGCGCCGCGGGATTCGCCTCCTACGTCCTGGTGGACGGCTTCGCGTCCTTCCTGATCGTCGCCGGACTCCTCGGCATCGCGGAGCAGTCGGCCCGGCCCATGAGCCAGGCGCTCGTGGAGCAGGTGGTCGGCGAGGAGCACCGCAGTGCGATGTCCGCCAGGTTCCGGGTCGTCTACAACGTGGGCTACACGGGCGGCGCCTTGCTCGCGGCGCTGGCCATCCAGATCGGTACCCGGTCGTCGTTCCTGACCATCATGGTCGGCGACGCCGTCTCGTTCGTCCTGTCCGCGACCCTGCTGGCCTTCCTGCGGCCGAGAGCCGCGGACCGGTCCGCACGCTCCTCCGGTGACGTCTCTCCACTGCGCCTGCCGGCGCTGCGCGACCGCTGGTACGCGGCAACCACGGGCGTCAACGCCCTGATGCTGCTCCACATGGCACTGCTCAGCGTGGGCGTTCCACTGTGGATCACCACGCACACCCGTGCCGGTGATTCGCTCGTCGCAATCCTCCTCGTGGTCAACACCGTGATCGCGATCCTGCTTCAGGTCAGACTCGCGCGAGGCACGGAGGAACTGAGCGGGGGCGTGACGGCCATGCGCAGGGCGAGCGTCGCCCTGGCGCTGTCCTGCGCCTGCTTCGCGGCGGCCGCGTACCTCGACTCCACGGTCGTGGTGACGGCCGTGCTCCTGGCCGGGATAGTCCTCCTCACCTTCGGCGAGATGTTCCAGTCCGCCGGACAATGGAGCCTTTCCTTCGGACTCGCACCCACTCGTTCCCGAGTCGAATATCTGGCAACCTTTCACCTCGGTTCCAGCGTCCAAGTGGCAGTGGGCCCTCTTTTGATGACGGCGGGTGTCATCAATAACGGAACGGCCGGTTGGGCCGTGCTCGCCGCCCTTTTCCTCCTTGCCGGCTTGACGGTCCGACCCGTGGTGGCCGCAGCAGCGCGAAGGCCCCAACTCGTCGATACCGATTCCTCTCACCAGAAGGTTTCGGAACCAAACATCTCTGACTCTCGACGTTCTTAGTCGATTACACGTTGCTGTAGCGGCAGCATGATTCCGCAGCCCTGCAGGCCGACATCACCAAAAGTCGGTCTGCGGTTGGAGCACACCCAAAGCCACACCTCGGCCGGTCGGCGAGCTCACTATTCAGGGAGTGTCAGCACCATGTACGGGCATAAACGCAGCCAACATTACGGTTGCATCGGGGTCGGTGTCGGCCCCGCGAATCTGAGCCTTGCGTCCCTCCTCCACGGAGACGAGGCGATTCCCAATCTCTTCCTCGATCAAAAGGAATGCTTCACCTGGCACGACGGGCAGCAGCTGCCCGACACCACGCTCCAGGTGTCGATGCTCAAGGACCTGGTGAGCCTCGCGGATCCCACCAACCCGTTCTCGTTCCTGGCGTACCTGCACGACCAGGGAAGGATCTACCACTTCATCAACGCGCAGTTCGACGCGATGCCCCGTCGGGAGTACCGCAACTACCTGCAATGGGCGAGCGAGCGGAACGAGAACGTCGTCTTCGGGGAGCGCGTGCTCTCCGTGGACTTCGACAAGACCTTCGTCGTGGAGACCGACCGCCGGACGGTGACCGCCGACAACGTTTCCATCGGCGTGGGCACCAGCCCATGGGTCCCGCCCCTGGCCGAAGGCCTGCTCGGCGACGACCAGTTCCACGTCTCCGACGTCGTGGCGAAGGCGCGGAACCTCGGCGGGAAGCGCGTGTGCGTGGTCGGCGGGGGCCAGTCGGGAGCGGAGGCGTTCCTCGACCTCATCTCCCGGCCGCCCGGGGAGCGGCCGCGGCGCGTGTCCTGGATCGCCCGGCGCCGCAACTACTTCCCCATCGACGACACACCGTTCACCAACGACTTCTACATGCCCGGCTACTCGGACCACTTCGCCCTCCTCGACAAGCCGATCCGCCAGAAGCTCAACGCGGACCACGTCCTGACGAGCGACGGCATCTCCGAGGCCACGCTGCGCGAGATCTACCAGCGCGTCTACGTCCACCGGTTCACCGAGGACACCCCGGACCTCGCCGCGCTGCTGCCGGGCCGCGAGGTCACGGACGTCACGCGGGGCGCCACGGGCGCCTGGTCCGTGGAGCTCCGGGACATCGACCACCCCGCCGATGCCACGCACGTCGACGCCGACGTGATCATCTGGGCGACCGGCTTCCGCCCGGCTCCGATGACCGTCCTCGAACCGATCGCCCACCGCCTGGAGCGCGAGGACGGCGAATACCGGATCGACAAGAACTTCGCCGTGCAGTGGGACGGCCCCGCCGGCCACAACGTCTTCGTCCACAACGCGGCCCCGCAGCAGCGCGGCCTGGCGGACCGCAACCTGAGCCTCATCGCCTGGCGGAGCGGGCGGATCGCCGACCGGATCCGCGGCGTCCGTGGCGACGAGCAGCTGGACTCCTTCATCGAATGGTCGGCCAAGTGCGGACTGCCCGAGACGATGCGAGAGGTGCAGACGTGACCGACGTCGACATCGCCGTCATCGGCGGTGGAATCATCGGCGCTCTCGTCGCCCGCGAGATCACCACACGTGCGCCGCGGAGCCGGGTGACCGTCATCGACCGCGACGTCGTGGCGAGCGGTGCGACCAGGCGGTCGGCAGGACTGCACTTCCCCCGCGGCGCGACGCCGCGGGTCCGGGACATGGCGGGCCGCAGCCAGACCTTCTACGAGGAGCTCCTCGGCGGCGAACCGGCCCTGCCCATCCACCCGCTGGCCCTGCACGTCCTCTCCTCGGACGCGGCGGCCGTCGAGCGCGACTACCTCGGCGGGGCCGGCCTCGTACCGACCCGGTCCGTTCCCGGGGGGCTGGTCACCGCGCCGGAGGGGACTTCGCTCTGGACCGGTCGGGGCTGCCAGTACGCCGATGTCGGGGCGCTCACCGAAGCCCTGACCCTGCGCTTGCGCCCGCGGGTCGCCTTCCGCGAGGGGACTGCGGTCACCGCGGTCGAGCCCGGTCCGTCCGCGGTGACGCTGCGACTGTCCACCGGCGAGACGCTGACCGCCGCCAAGGCCGTACTGGCCCCCGGGCCCTGGATCGCCGACCCCGCATGGCGGTCGCTCGTCGAGCCGCTCGGCGCCCGGGTGAAGAAGATCGTCGCCCTGCACGTCGACAAGGCGCCGCAAGCGCACGACGGCGCCGTCGTGTTCGAGGACCACGACGCCTTCCTGCTCCCGCTGCACCACCGAGGCCACTGGCTCTTCAGCTTCACTTCCCCGGAATGGGACGTGAAGCCCGACGAGATCACCGCAGGGCTGTCGGCGGCCGATCTGGCTCAGGCGCACGCGGTCCTCGCACACTACGCGCCGGACCTGTCCGCCCACGCCACGTCGGGCCGCGTCTTCTGCGACGCGTACAGCCCCGCGCGGGAACCGCTCGTACGAGCCCTCGACGACGGCGCCCGCGTCGTCTTCGCCGGCGCCGCCAACGGCTCCGGCTACCGGCTCGCCCCCGCCATCGCCGCCGAAGCCGCCGATCTACTGCGCATCCGCACGGCACAAAGGAACCCAGCGTGATAATCAGCCACTTCACCCCTCACGAACTGTCCGACGCGTTCGGCATCGAGATGAGTTCGGTCGCCGGCTTCCGCCCCGGCGCCGGCTGGGGCCGGGTCGTGCCCGGAGGCAGGAGTGACGCGCATCAGCACGACGAGACGGAGGTCTTCGTCATCGTCGAGGGCACCGGCGAGCTGGTGGTCGACGGCGAGCGCACCCCCGTCGGACCCGGAACGGTCGCGATGCTCGAACCGTTCGAGACCCACGTCGTCGAGAACACGGGCACGGAGGACCTCGTCTTCTTCGACATGTACTGGCGTGACCCCGCGCTCGCGGCCCGGGCGGCCGGCGGCGCGGCCGCGGAGCGGCGCCGCTTCGGGCAGCGCCCGGTCTTCGTCTTCTCCACCCCGCCCACCCCCAACGGCGACCTCCACCTCGGCCACCTCTCCGGCCCGTACCTGGGCGCCGACGCCTTCGTGCGCTTCCAGCGCATGAACGGGGTCGACGCCTGGCACCTCACCGGCAGCGACGACTACCAGAGCTACGTGGTCGACCGGGCGGAGCGCGACGGCCGGGAGCCCGCCGAGACCGCCGCCCACTTCTCGGCCGAGATCGCGGCAACGCTGGCGTTGATGGACATCCGGCCCGACCAGTACACCGTCACGGACTCGGACGCGGACGCGACGTACCGGGACGGCGTCCGCGCGTTCTTCTCCCGTGTGGCGGCCTCCGAAGCGGTGGCCCCGCGCGAAATGCCCGCGCTCTTCGACGCCGAGACCGGCGACTACCTCTACGAGGTCGGGGTCGGCGGCATCTGCCCCGGCTGCGGGGTGGGGACGAGCGGCAACATCTGCGAGGAGTGCGGCGAGCCCAACGTCTGCGCGGACCTGGCAGACCCGCGGACCCGGCGCTCCGGCGAGGCCCCGCGGCTCGGTACGGCCACCCGCCACAGCCTGCCCCTGCACGAGTTCGCCGACGCGGTCGCCGCCCACCACAACCTGGGGCGCGTCCCGGCGCGGCTGCGTGAACTCGCCCAGCGCGTCTTCGCGCGGCCCGAGCTCCACCTGCCCCTCACGCACCCTTCCGACTGGGGCGTACCGCCCGCCGAGGCGGGCGCCGAGGGCCAGGTCGTCTGGGTGTGGCCCGAGATGGCGTACGGCTTCCTGCACGGCATCCAGGCCCTGGGACGCGGCCTGGGCCAGGACTGGCGGGCCGGGGAGCCGCAGCAGGACTGGAAGATCGTGCACTTCTTCGGGTACGACAACAGCTTCTACCACTCGCTCCTCTACCCCGTGCTCTACCGGCTCGCCCACCCCGGCTGGGAGCCGGACATCGACTACCACGTCAACGAGTTCTACCTGCTGGAGGGGCAGAAGTTCTCCACCAGCCGCAAGCACGCGGTGTGGGGCAAGGACGTCCTCAGCGCCGACACCGTCGACGCGGTGCGGTTCTTCCTCGCCCGCACCCGTCCCGAGGGGCGTCGCACCAACTTCGATCCGGCCGTCTACGACGCCGTGCTCGGTGACACGTTGATCGGCACCTGGCAGCGCTGGCTGGGCGACCTGGGCACGCGGATCGCCGACCGGTACGACGGGCAGGCACCGGACGCCGGGGTGTGGACGCCGGAGCACACGGCGTTCCTCGACCGGCTCACCGTGCGACTGGCCGCCGTCACCCGCAGTCTCGGTCAGGACGGCTTCTCCCTCAACCAGGCGGCCGAGGAACTGAACGGCCTGGTCGAGGACGTCCTGCGGTTCACCGAGGCCGAGTACGCCGTGGCCGGCATCGGCCGCTGGAACGACCACACCAGGACCACCGTCGCCCTGGAGCTCGCCGCGGCGCGACTCCTGGCGCGCGTCGCGGCCCCCGTCATGCCCCGCTTCGCGGACCGGCTGGCGGCGGCACTCGGCATGGAGGAGGCCCTCGGCACGCAGGACGCGGCCACCTGGCCGCGCACGGTGGAGCTGCTGCCGGCCGGCACGAAGGTCGCGCTCGTCGACGCGGTCTTCTTCCTCCGGTCCGACTCCGAGCGGAGCGCCGATGTCTGACCCGACCGCGGGAACCGCGGGAACCGCCGCCGGCGACCGGATCACCGATGTCGTCAACACCCTGTCGCTCGTGGAGAACACCGACAGCCGGCACCGCCTGTACTACCGGGACGCGGACGAGGTGCGCTCCCTCACCCTGGCCGACCTGGACGCCCGGGCCGTCAGGGTGGCCCGCCGCCTGCGGGCGCTCGGCGTACGGGCGAAGGACCGCGTCGGCATCCTGGCCCCCAACAGTCTGGAGTGGGTGCTGCTCGACCTCGCCGTCATCAAGCTGGGCGCGGTCACCGCCGGGTTCGAACCCGGGCGCTTCGACCCGCGGCACCTGCCGCGGGAGTACGGCCTGAGCCTGCTGTTCACCGAGGGGTTGGACGACGGCGGCGTGCTGCGCGACACGGCGGCCGTCGCCGCGTGGGCCGACGAGGCCCCGGAGGCGGGAGAGGGCGGGGAGTTCCCGTTCCACGAGGGGTACGACCCCGCGGACATCCTGGCCGTCAAGTTCACGTCCGGGAGCACCGGCGTCCCCAAGGGCCTGGAGGCCACGGTCGCCAGCGTGAACAGCTCCCTCCACGAGGTCCAGGGGATGTTCGCCCACGGCGACGGCGACAACGTGATGACCTTCCTGGGCAACTGGTTCATCCAGCAGCGCTACTGGATCTACTCGGGACTCGTCCACGGCCACGACGTGACCCTCGCCCGCACCGACAACGCCCTCGACACGGCACGGAGGACGGCACCGACCGTCATCATGGGTGTTCCCGGCTTCTACGAAGGCGTGAAGGCCGGGCTCCAGGCCCGGGAGGAGCTGCCCGAGGACGCCGAAAAGCGCCGGGACCTCATCCAGGCCGAGCTCGGCGGGCGCGTCCGCTACCTGTGGACGGGATCGGCACCGGCGAGCCGTACGCTGCTGGAGTTCTTCAACGAGGGCGGCGTGCCCCTCTTCGAGGGATACGGGCTCAACGAGACCTGCATCGTCGCGAAGAACCACCCCGGCGCCTTCCGCCTGGGCAGCGTGGGGAAGGTCCTGCCGAACAAGACGGTGAGGTTCGACCGGGACGGGATCCTGATCGTCGGCAGCAGGCACCCGGTCAACCACCGCTACACGTGGTGCTCCCCGGGGACCAACGAGAAGATGTTCCTGCCCACCGGAGAGGTGAAGACGTACGACGTCGGCACCCTGGACGAGGACGGCTACCTCTACATCCACGGCCGTGTGGACGACGTACTGACCGTCAGCGGTGGCTACAACGTCCTGGCCCCGCTGGTCGAGGAGAAGATCCGCCGGCATCCGGCCGTGCACGGCTGCGTGCTCTACGGCAACGGCGAGGAGTTCCTCTCCGCGGTGATCTCCCTCGCGTCGGCGGATGCGGACCTCGCCTCGCTCGGCCGGCACGTGGCCGAGGTCAACGCCGGTCTGATGACGGAGCAGCGCGTCCACGCCCTCGTGATCGCGGCGGAACCGTTCTCGATGGAGAACGGCCTGCTGACCACGCAGTTCAAACCCATACGACGGGACATCCACCGGCGCTACGAAGCCGAGTTGTCCCGTGTCTACGAAGAGGCCCTCGCGGCCGCGAGCCCGCCCCCCGCGGATGACCCCCTCGTCATCGTGGCACCAGGGGCCGGACCCGAGTACGCACCAAGTGAAGGAAGTTAACGTGAGCTGGGAAAACCTGTCCGATCTCGTCCTGTCCAACGAGCGGGTCGAGCTGCGCCGCATCCGGGTCACCGACCGCGCCGAGTTCGAGCACATCGTCTACGACGAGGAGATCTGGCGTTACTTCGTGAGCCGGATCGAGACGCCCGGCGAGCTGGACGCGTTCCTGGAGAGCGCGATCAAGGACACGCTCACCGGAGTGCGCAACGTCTTCGCGATCATCGACCGGGAGAGCGGCAGGATCGTCGGCAGCAGCGCGTACGGCAACCTGGCGAAGGCCGACCGCAGGCTGGAGATCGGCTGGTCCTGGGTGGCCACGGCCATGCGGGGCACCGGCGTCAACCGGGCCGCGAAGCTCGCCCTGCTGGACCACGCGTTCGACGTCCTCGAGTGCGAGCGGGTCGAGTTCAAGACGGACGTGCTCAACGCCACGGCCCGCAAGGGGCTGGCCGGGCTGGGCGCGCACGAGGAAGGCGTCCTGCGCAGCTTCAACTACATGCCCGGCGGACGCCGGCGCGACGTCATCTACTACAGCATCCTGCGCGACGAGTGGCCCGCCCTGCGCAAGGAGCGCTTCGCGGCGTTCAGCACCGAGGCCGGAGCCTGATCGTGTCCGTCATCCACGATCAGGCGCCGGACGCGGGCGGTGCCGTCGCGGCGACCGAGGACTTCTTCTTCGACGTCGGCGGGCACCGGCTGGCCGCCACCACGGTCCGCACCGTCGGTGGCGCCGCGCCCGACGTCGTGCACCTGCACGGACTCGGAACCACGGCGACCCGGCACGGCGTCCGTTATCTGCTCGACGACCTGGCGGCACACGGCCACGCGTCACTGACCTTCGAGTTCTCGGGCAACGGCGACAGCACCGGAGTGATGGCGCAGGCCACGCTCCGCCGGCGCAAGGAAGAGACCCTGGCCGCCGTCGGCCTGCTGGACGGCGAACGGCGCCCGGTGCTCATCGGCACGAGCATGGGCGGGCACCTCGCCTCGTGGGCCGTCCCGCAGCTGAGGCCGCGCGCCCTCGTGCTCTTCTGCCCGGCCGCCTACCCGGCGGACGCCGCCGACGACGCCTTCGGTGACGGCACCCGTCCCGGCAACCACGCCGACTCCCCGGCCTTCGCCGGCATCGGGGAGTTCGACGGCGACCTGCTGATCATCGGCGCCCGCCAGGACCAGGTGGTGTCCGAGGCCACGGTCGACGGCTACCTCGCGCACGCCACGAAGGCACGTTCGCGCCGGGTGATCTGGCTCGACTGCGACCACTTCATCCACCGGTGGCTCCCGGAGCAGGACGCTGTGAAGACCGAAGTGCTGGACGCGCTGCGCAGCGTGGTCACCGCCGGCACCCATGAGCCGGCCGACCGGCTCGCGAACGAAGAGGGGGATACCGAATGAGCAACGAACCGAACATCCTGCGACGGCACGACCTGGAGAGCCTCGCGGCCGTGGAGCGGGCCTTCCACACCGGTCCGCTCAGCGAGGCGGTCAAGACCGCGCCGGAGCTCGACCGGCGCAAGGGGCTCACGCTGGAGGAGTTCGAGCGCGAGTACCGGCACAAGCTGCGTCCGGTGATACTGGAGGGCTTCGTCGAGGACTGGCCCTCGGTGCGGACCTGGTCGTTCGACCACCTCGCCGAGCGCTGCGGAGACGTCCGCGTGATCGTGGACAGCTACAACACCAAGGCGGCCCGCGAGGCGACCGTCGCGGAGTTCGTGGCGATGCTGAAGGAGGGCGAGCGCGACGACGCGGCTCCCGTCTACCTCCAGGAGTGGTACTACCAGACCACCGCTCCCGAGCTGGCCGACGACATGCCGGAGATGGACATCGCGCAGTACGACTTCCGTCGCAACCTGTACGGGGAGACGGCGTCGACCAACCACCAGCTGTGGCTGGGCCAGAGCGGCGGCGTGACCCGTCTCCACCAGGACTCGTACTCGGTCGACGTGATGCACGCGCAGATCGTCGGCGAGAAGCTCTGGTACGTCATGGCCCCCGGGGCCGAGGTCCTCGCCGACACCGAGGAGGACTGGAAGGCCCTGTGCGAGTCGCCCGGCACCGAGCTGATGCAGTTCACGATGAAGCCCGGTGACGTGCTCTACCTGCCGGCGAACTGGTACCACCGCATCGAGCTGCTGAGCGACTCGATCGGCCTGGGCCGCAAGTGCCTCGACGAGGCGAACCTGCAGACGCACATCCGCCAGCGGATGGGCGAGCTGCTCGCCCTGGCCCTCAACCCGGACGAGGTCAGGCGCACGCACCCCGAGCTCGTCGACGTGGTGCTGATGCGCAGCCGCGCCTGGGCGAACCGCATGAACATCGACCTGGCCAGGCTGCGTCCGTAGCCGGACGACGCGATCCGGCCGGCAGTCGTCAAGCCTTGAGGGGAACGAACGGAAGTGGCACAGAAGCACGTACTGCTGGTCGGAGGACCAGGCAGCGAACTGGACAAGCTGGAGAAGCTCGGCGTGCGCTACTCCATGATGCAGATTCCGGAGCGCGTCAGCGAAAGGCAGTTCGCGAACGCCTCCCACTACGCCGTCATGGACTACCGGAACCTCGACGAGGTCCTGGCAGTGGCGAAGGCCTGGCACTCGGTCGACCCGTTCGACGCGGTGGCCTCCTTCACCGAGTACGGTCTGTACCCGGCCTCCCGGTGCGCCCGCGCGCTGGGCATACCGGGTGACAACCTGACGGCGGTGGAACTGACCCGGGACAAGACCAGGACCAGGGAGCTGCTGGACCGGCACGGCCTCAGCCCCGTCCGGCACCGCCTGTGCGGCACGCCCCTCGAAGCCGTGCGCTTCATGCGGGAGCTGGGCGAGGTGCCGGTCGTGCTCAAGCCCCGTGACGGCGGGCTCAGCGAGGGCGTGTTCCTGGCGGAGACGGAGGAGGAGCTGGCCGAGCGCTGGGAATGGACCCGGCGGGCCACCGACGGCCCCGTCCTCGTGGAGGAGTTCCTGACCGGCCCCGAGTTCAGCGTGGAGTCCTTCTCGGTGGGCGGCCGGCACGAGATCGCCGCCGTCACCGAGAAGGTGATCACCCCGATGCCGCGTTTCGTGGAGACCGGGCACCAGGTGCCCGCCCGACTCGACGACGCGACCCGCGCCGCGATCGAGGGGTGCGTGACGGAGTTCCTGACGCTCATCGAGCAGAAGGACGGCCCGGTCCACACCGAGCTGCGGCTCACCGCCGCCGGTCCCCGGCTCATCGAGGCGCAGACGAGGGTCGGCGGCGACCAGATCTGGGAGATGTGCGAGATGGTGAGCGGGGTGGACCTGATGGCGGAGACCTTCGCCACGCTGCTCGGGCTGCCCCGTCCGCCGCGCACGCCGAGGGCGGCCGCGGCCGCGATCCGCTTCTTCTCGTACGAGGACGTGCGCGTCGTCGGCGTGGACGGCGTCGCGGAGGCCGGTGACGCGCCCGGCGTGGTCAGGCTCCAGTGCGAACTGGAGCCCGGCCGGGAGCTCGGCGCCCTCACCTCCTCCACCGCCCGCCAGGGCTATGTCCTGTGCACCGGGGAGGACACCGACGGGGCCGTGGCCAACGCCGAGCGGGCGCGCGACCTGGTCCGGGTCAAAACCGAACCGGCGCGCTGATTTCCTTCGGAAAAATGACCGGAACCAGTGACAACCGCTTCCGGAAATGCATAAGATCAACTTGACCGGCAAACAGGCAGGTCATTGCACATCGGGCGGACGAGAAAACACCATCAGTGTGATCTCGTCCGCTCGCTTCGAAGGGGTACCTCTCATGAAGAACATCGTGCTGATCGGTGGGCACGATGAGACATTCACGCACTGCGCGGACCTGCCGCTGACATTCAGTGTCGTGCAACTCGCGGGTTCGATCGGGCCCAATCTGCGCGCTCTGACCGATGACATTCACCCGGTGGGCGACCTCGAGGTGGAAACCGTCGTCGACGCGGTCGGTGCGATTCTGGCGGACAAGCGCGTGGACCATGTCTTTTCCTTCACCGAGGACGGTTTGCTTCCGGCTGCCGTCGCGGCCGGCCATTACGGCCTGCCCGGAATATCCGAGTCCAGTTGTCGGCTGTGCGTGGACAAGAGTCTGATGCGCGACCATCTTCGCGGCACCGAGTTCGACGTCGCCAGTGCGTCGTGCGGAAGCGCGGCGGAGGTCCGGGAATTCCTGCGCGAGAATCCGGCCGGTCTCGTCCTGAAGCCCCCCGCGGGCTCGGGCAGCGAGGACGTGTTCGTGATCCATGACGAGGACGACCTGGTCGCAGCGGTGACAGCGCTCGGCGAAGGGCCGTTCTCGATGCTGGCCGAGGAATATCTCCCCGGCCGTGAGGTCAGCGTCGAAACGCTGACGATCGACGGGCGGCACCGGCTTCTCGCGGTCACCGACAAGACGCTCTACCGTGACACACTGGCGGAGACCAGGCATATCGTCACCCCGGATGTCGTGAATTCCGGAACCAGGGAGCTACTGGCCGAATTCTGCGCCCGCCTGCTCACCCTCATCGGCCACGAACACGGCCCGTGCCATATCGAGCTGAAACTCGACGGGGACCGCATTCGGTTGATCGAGATCAACAATCGGGTCGGCGGTGACTATGTCGGCCTCCTCGCGGAGCTGACCACCGGTGTGAGCATGATCCGGGAGACCGTCCGCTTCTTCGCGGGCGAGTCGGAGCCCGCGAGCGCACAAGGCGATTACGATTTCGCCTCGTCCCACCTCTTCTACGAGCCGGTCGACCAGGACGTTCTGCGGGCGAACCTGGAAGACGTCGACATCCACCGGCTCCACATCGGTGCCGCGGCCCCCGAGCGCCACGGCCCGGTCGTCAATGACGACAAGATCGGCTGGGTTGTATTCGCCGCCCGAGACCGGGCCGCGTTCGACAAGGCCGTCGAATACCTGAGGCACGGATTCCTCTAGAGGAAAGAATTCCTTTACCGGAATCACCCGCCGGACGCGGGACGCACACCGTCCGGCGGGATCCTTCCCGGTCCATCGACCGGAGAACACACGATGACGCGAGACCGCGTCCTCCTTCACGGGTGCTCCGCATCGGCGCGCCCCTCCCGGTGCTGCGCCGACGCGCCCCGATGCCCCCGTGAAGGTTTCTGCGACCAACGAAACGGAAGACAGCGTTGAAGATCATTTCCAGGAACGACATGGAGACCCTCCGCGAGGTGGAGGTCGACGGCGTCGTCCACAGCCTCGGCGTGGTCAAGATGTTCGCCAAGGAGCCCGACCTCGCGAAGTTCATCCCGGACGCCAACAACCTGGCGATGAGCTGGGTGCGGCTGGAGGCCGGCGAGGAGCTCGCGGTCCACGAGCACCCGGAGGCGAGCCTGATCCTGGTCTGCGAGGGCACCGGACAGACCATGGGCGCCGTCGAGCAGGACGTGGTTCCGGGCGACATCGTCATGGTCCCGAGCCACGTCCCCCACGGCTTCCGCGGCACCGGTACCGGCTACTGGGCGCTGTCGATCCAGTTCAACGGCCAGGCCCTCTACGAGGACCTCGAGCGCCCGAACGCCGCCTTCCTCGGCACCGGTGAGCAGCCGGTGCTGGTGGACGAACTGCTCGCGGCCAACGAGGCGTACGTCGAGCAGTTCCGCAACAGCACGCTGCTGCGCCTGCTGGACGAGCCCGCCATCAAGGACGACGACGTCCTCGACCGCATGCTGGACTGCCAGCAGGCCTGGTCGGACGTGTTCCAGGACCTGCTGCACCTGCGGGTCGCCATGAGCGAGGACCCGGCGCACAAGGAGGTGGCGCTGGACCACCTGCGCGAGGAGCTGGGGCACAACAACAACCTGCGCGAGCAGCGCGAGGGAACCCAGCGGCCGGTCTCGGACGCGGAGTTCGACGCGGCCATGCAGTGGTTCAAGTCCGAGATGCTGCGCCGCAGCGACATGGTGCGCACGCTGCTGATGCACCTCGTGCTCGAGGCCAGCGGTGAGGTCTGGCACCGTGAGGCTGCCCGCGTCTTCGTGGACCTGCCGCACTTCCGGGACCACGGTGAGGACGACGGTGACCACGTCCTCCTCGGGCTCGACCTGCTGCGCGGAGCGGGCGCCGCGGACGCGGCGGAGCTGCGGGAGAGCCTCCGCGAGGGCTGGCGGATGATCACCCTGCTGTGCGACCGGATCGCCGCCTTCGCGACCACCGAGCCTGTCGAGGCCGTCGCTCGATGACGCAGTCACTCGCCCGGCTGTTCTGGTTTCCGGTGCCCAGGCCGGGCGAGGACGCTCGGCTCAGGTACGCCGCCAGGTGGCAGCACTGGTACGACAGGGCCTGCGGGGACGAGCGCTCCGCCGCCGCCGAGCCCTCGCTCCACCGGGCCGTCTTCCGGGTCGTACGCCGCGACCTGTTCCTCGGGCTGCTCGCAGCCGCCGTCAACGGGGCGGCGGCGTACGGGGCGGCTTCCGCCCTCCGGACGCTGCTGCACCGGCTGACGGACGACTCGGCCCAGCTGTCGTCCCTGCTGGCCTCCGGCTCCGTCTGCGTCCTGCTCACCCTCGTCGCCTGGCTGGCCCTCAATCACACGACCTTCCTGGCCGAGGTCGTCGCGGTCGGCGCACGGGTCTACGTGGAGAGCCGCATCCTGCTGCGCGGCAAGGGCCGCGGGCAGAACCTGACGGTCCCGCTCGAACGCGAGGCCGCGCGGGTGGAAGCCGCCTGGGCGAGCCTGGTGATGGTCGCCCTGGTCCTGGTCACCGTCGCCTACTCGATGACGTTCTTCCTGGTGGCCCTCGGGGTCGCCGGAGTCACCGCACTGGCGATCACCCTGCTCAGCGCGGTCGTGGTCTACGGCGTCGCCAAGCGTCTGAACACGACGTACGACGAGCTGTCGGCCCGATCGGCCCGCCGTGTCGAGGTGGGGACCTTCGCCGTCGACAACACGGTGACCGCCTGGCTGCACAACTGGACCGACGACCTCGCGCGGCGGTACACCGACCGCCGTGCCGAAGAGGAACGCTCCCTCAAGGGCGCCGCCCGTCTGATGGCACCGATCAGCCTCCTGGCCACGATGACGCCGCTCATCGCCCTGCTCGGGGCGGCACTGACCCAGCTGGCCGTTCGCGGGCACGTGGACGTCACCGGTGTGCTCGCCTCCATCGCGGTGGTGGGCGGTCTGCGATCCGCGGCCAACGCGCTTCCGGACCTGGTACAGGACATCGCGCGCGGAGTGTCCGGACACCGTGCCGTGGCCCGGCACCTCGCCGAGGAGCCCGGCGTGCCCGACCTCCCTTCGGTGCCTTCCGTGGCCGCGGGCCGCCACATCGCCATCGTCGGCGCGGCGGGCAGCGGCAAGACGTCGGTGCTCAGGGCCGTGGGCCGGACGGCCGGCCTCGACGGCGCGCTGTTCGTCCCCGACGAACCATGGACGGTCCCCGGCGGCCTCCGGGAGAACCTGATGCTTCACCGGCGGGACCGCAGCGACGAGGAGGTGCGGTCCGCGTTGACGGCCTGTCGGCTGCCGGCGGAGTTCCTCACCGGGTACCGGACCGGCGAGCCGCCCCGGAGTTGGGGCGTGTCGCGCGGTCAGGGCAAGCGGATCGAGCTGGCCCGGGCTCTCCTCGCCGGCCCGGCGCCGGTCCTCGTCGACCAGCCCACTTCAGGGCTCGACGACGCGCTGGCCGACGGCCTCCTGGCCGCTCTGCTGAGCGGTCCGTGGAAGGACACCACCGTCGTCTACGTGACCGACCGTCCCGACGAGCAGGAGGCCGCGGACGAGGTCTGGACGGTCGCCGACCGCACCGTGGTGAAGGTGGAGACCCGGACCGGCGCCGGCCCGAAGGCGGCGCCCGACGTCACCGCGCCGCCGGTGGAGGAGGTGGCGGCGGAGGAGGTGGCGGCGGAGGCGCCGGTCCCGGCGGTCGCCTCCCCGGCCCCCGGAGCGAGCCGCAGGTCCTCGACCGTGCGGAGTCTGCGCCGCTTCGGCATCGGGCGGATCTCCTTGATCGCCCTCGTCCTGCTGGCGAGCCGCGAAGCGCTGACCATCGTCGGCGACTACGTGGTGGCGGGCGGCCTGCTGGCCGCGGACATCCGTACGGCCGCGCTCTGGCTGGCGATCGCCATCGGCGGTGGCGCGCTGCTGTCGATCGGCGGGACGCTGCTGCTGACGATGCGCACCATCGCCGCGGCCTCGGCCCACTGCGTGGGCTATCTGGCCGGTCTGATGAACCCGCGCCACCACGCGGCCTACCGCGAGCGCATCGCGCAGGACCGGCACGGAAAGATCACCTGGGATCAGCGCCGGGTCGACGAAACCCTGCCCTCGCTGCTGCTGGAGACCCTCAGCGCCGCGGCCATGCTGACGGCGACCGTCCTGTACGTGGTGGTGAGCAGCCCGGTGGTCCTGGTGGCGCTGGCCGTCATCCTGGCCGCGTACCTCAACAGCGCCAAGCGGTCCGGTGAGGTCCTGGGGGCGTTCAACACCCGCGAGGTGACCGCCACGGCGGCCCTGTTCGAGCAGGTCAACGCGCTCGACCGGGACGGCGGGCGGTTCGAGACCACCACGGACGGCGCCCGGGCGATGTTCGAGTGGCTGCGACCCGGCGTGGCGGAGCGGGCCTTCGCCACGCTCGACAACGCCGCAGCGCGCAGGTGGTTCAGTTACAAGCTGGACCTGCTCGGCCTGACCTTCATGGCCGTGGTCGTCGCCGCTTCGGTGTGGGCGCACCTGCTGGGAACGGTGAGTGCCGGCATGGTTCTCGGGGTCGGCCTGTGCTACAGCCTGATAGCGATCTTCGGCCGGCTGGGGCGCTGCGCGATCGAGCTGCGGCAGGTCCTGGACAGTGCCGACCGGCTGGCCCTGCCCGCTGCTCCGGTGGGCTCCCCGACCCGGGCTCCGGGGGCCGACGGCGCGACGCTGGTGTCGTTCTCGGCCGTGACGTACGTGAACCAGCGCGACGGCACCGCCCTGCTGGAGGACTTCAGCGAGTCCTTCGACACCGGGGACGTCGTGGTGATCACGGGACCGAGCGGCATCGGCAAGTCGACCTTCGCGAATCTGGTGATCGGTCACCTGCGCCCCGCCAGTGGCACGGTGGCGACCCTGGGCTCCGGCAGCAGCTACCTGGCGGGCCCGCACCGCGGCGAGATCCTGTTCCTGACCGCCGCCCCGGTCTTCCGTCCGGGGCCGCTGGCGAACCACTTCGCCGGGGCGGACCCGGCGGAACTGGAGCGGTTGGCCGAGCGGCTCGCCCTGTCGGACGTCGTCGGGCGGCTGCCGGGCGGGTTCTCCGGGACGGCGCCGGTCACCGGCCTGACCGAACTGAGCAAGTCGGAGCAGCAGAGACTCGCGCTGCTCGGGGTGCTCTCGTCCCGGCCCGCGATCGCGATCTTGGACGAGGCCACCTCGGAACTCGGTACGGACGAGGAGGTCGCCCTGATGGCCACGCTGCTCGCCGAAGCCCCCGGGACGCTGTTCTTCGTCATCACCCACAACCGGAAGCTGGCCGCGCTGGCCACGCGACGGTTCCACTTCACCAGCGAGCGGCGCCTGGTCGCCGCGGAACGGAGCGACCGGTGACCACGGTCGAGGTCCAGGCCGAGGCCGCGCGATTCGCCCCGTGGGAGGCACAACGCACGGCGTTCTGCGCCTCCCACGGCGTCGCGGCGCCGACCCTGCGGCTGCGGGAGATCGCCCACTGGGCGGCGGTCATGGACGGCGCCGGGCAGGCCGGCGATCCGGTGCACGACGACATCGCGCATCTGGCACCGGGCTACTTCTACCTGCCGGTGTCCGAGGAACCGGACGAGGACCGGCTCGCGCGGCTGCTGGCCGAGGCCGGGGACGCCGACTGGCTGCTCCTGCCGTCGGTCCCCGGCGTCCCGACGGCTCTCGAACTCGACCACGTGGCCGTGGGGTTCATGCCGGTCGCGTACTTCCGGGTGGACGGCGACCTGGACCGGTGCCTGCGCTCGGCCGTCGGCAACGGGCAGTACAAGGACATCGCCCGGCGGACCAGGAAGGCCGAGCGTCTGTACGACACGGTCTTCCACCGCCTGTCCGACCTGGTCGACCGCCCCGGCCCGCTGGAGGACTTCGCCCGGCTCCAGGCGAACAACGTGGCGAAGTACGGGCACAGCAAGAACCTCTACACCGCCGAGATCCTGCGCGGACTCGCGGCGTCGCCGGCAGGTCGGGACTACCACCTGAAGCTGAACCGCCGACGCGACGACGGCGCGGCGCTCTACGGGTCGCTCAGCTACGCGGACGACCGCAGCGGGGTCTTCGCGCAGCTGGTGCAGGGCCAGGACGAAAGCCTGAGGGAACCCGGGCTCAACCTCTACATCACCGACTACTACCAGCTCTACAAGTTCGCCGACGAACTCGGATTCACCACGCACTGCCTCGGTCGGGGCGCGGTGCAGGCCAAGCGCCGACTGGGCGCCAACCACGTGACCGAGCTGGTGAACGTGCTGGTTCCGATCAACACGCAACGACGCGCGGCGATGGAGCGATTCGCCGCGACGGTCGCCACCTGAAGGAGGAGAAGACACTCATGTCCCATTTCGATCTGAAGCAGCTCCTGGAAGCCGACCACCCCGTGTTCGGAGAGGCGTCGGCGATCAACTACCCGGCGTCGTCGTTCGCGCTGCAAGAGGTCCTGCGCAGCACGCTGATGGAGCGCTACGGCTTCCCGGCCGACTTCCGGCTGGACAAGATGCACAAGTACGTCGAGGCGTCCAAGATCGCCGAGAACTCCGAGGATTCGGGCCACTGGACCCACCCGATCCAGGAGCTGGGCGCGCCGATGGTCGCGGAGTACCACCGCTTCGTCGGCTGGCTCAGCGACCACCTCGGGTTCGACTTCGTCTTCGAGAACAACCCGCTCGTCCGCTTCCACATACCGAACCGGTTCGACGACCGTTTCCGGCTGTCCGACGGCGAGATCTTCTCGCACCATTCGGACACCATGCTGGGCGACTACTTCCAGCAGGTGAACTGCTGGCTCCCGTTCTGCGACGTGAAGGAGACCGGAGCACTCAGCGTGTGCTCCAAGGAGACCAGCCTGACGACGCTGGGCCAATTCATCGACCAGCACGAATTCGCCTACGCGGATTACAAGAGCAGCCGGCCCCTGTTCTTCGAGTACATGCGGGAACACCCCGAGCGGCTGGCCGCGATCCGGGCCGACACCATGCCGGTCAACATGCGCTACGGCCAGTGTCTGCTGTTCGACCCCCGCACCCTCCACGGCACCGCCGAGAACATCAGCGACAGCACCCGGGTCAGCATGGACTTCCGGATCATTCCGCTCGCCGCCTACGACGCCATCATGGCCGAGCTCGACGCCACCGGTACCGCCCCCAACAGCTACGACGGCGACAGCCTGATCCGGGGCGAGTTCTACTGCGCCGACACCGCGCGCACGGCGGTGCGGGCGTGAGCGAGTTGATCGCCTGGCAGGACGGTTCCTTCACGCGGACCGACGAGGTCCGCGTGTCCGCGCAGACGCATTCGCTCTCGTACGCCACGTCGGTGTACGAGGGGATCCGCAGCTACGGCGGTTCCGTGTTCAAGCTCGCGGAACACCTGCGGCGGCTGCGCCGCTCCGCGGATCTGTTCGGGCACGCGGTCGGCCACTCCGACGAAGAACTCGCCGCGGTGTGCCACCGGTTGCTGGAACTGAACGGGCTCACGGACGCCTACCTGAAGATCCTCGTCTACTACGACGACGCCGACGTGAGCTTCATGGGGCGGGGATGTGCCAGCAGGACCGCGGTGTTCGCCCTGCCGTTCCCCTCGCACGGCCCCGGTCGCCGGGTCCGCCTGGCCACGGCCGAGTGGCGCCGCCCTCCGGCCGCCTGCCATCCGTACCAGGCCAAGACCTCGTCGACGTACGCCCTCAGCTATCTGAGCTACCGGAACAAGCCCGCCGACGCCGACGACGTGCTGTTCCTGTCGACCGAGGACCGGGTGTGCGAGTCGAGCGGCTCCAACGTCTTCTTCGTGGCCGGTGACGTCGTGGTGACCCCCACCACCGAGCTGGCGCTGGACGGCATCACCCGACGGACCGTCATCGACGAGCTGCTGCCCGGACGCACGGTGCAGGAACGCGATGTCCACTACGCCGAACTGGCCGATTTCGACGGCGCGTTCCTGTGCGGCACCGCCATCGAGATCGCCGAGGTGGAGGCGGTCGACGGCATCCGCTTCCCCGGATCCCCGCTGGTGGCCGAGATCGTGCACGCGTACGGAAAGCTCGTCCGTTCCTCCTGATGTCCCACGAAAGTCCGCCCGCACCCCCGAGGGCTCCTGCGGTGGCGTCCGCCACGCAGAGAAATTCCTGATCCGGATTCCTTACCGGAACGGTGAAGGCGAGGAGAAAACATGATTGAAAGCGGGGTACTCGACATGGAGACGCTGCTTGCGGAATCGGTGTCGCCCGGCGTGGCCGGCGGGTCCATGGTGAGCGCGGAAGCGACCCCGGACCGTCGGTCCGGGCACGAACTGGAGCGCGCTCTGGACCTCTGGGAGCACGCCTCGGCGCCGTTCCCCTTGGATGAGGCGGTCGCCTACTACCAGTCGACGGGCCGCCACCGCGTACGACCGGACCTGGTCCGGCGGTTGGAGGCCGTGAAGGCCGCCCCCGGGACCGATGCCGCCGTGGCCGCGTGGCTGTCCATGGCGGTCGACCAGGCGGACGGCACCTATGCGACCTATTACGGCCAGGACTATCTGCACCACTTCGTGGGCGACGACACGGCACGGACGGACGCGATGATCACCGCCGTGGTGGCGGACCTCGCGGAGTTGGAGGCGTCGGCCGCCGTGGGCGCGGCCCGGAGGTCCCCCCAGGAGGCCCGTGCCCGTGCGGCCACCCGCCTGCTGACCCGGCTGGCCTATCTGGCCCCGCAGGCGACCCCTGACCGAGCGGGGATCGCCCTCGTCCTCGCCAAGGCGGCGGAGGACAGCGGCGCCTTCGCCGCCGCGACGGCCCGGGCCGCCGCCCTGGCGCGCGAAGCGGTGCCCGCGGAGATCGCGTCGGCTGTCCGGCGGTCCCTCGTGCCGACGACCCGCCTGCATGACGAACTGATGTTCATTCGGATGATCCAGATCTTCGAGGGGATGTACCAGCAGATCGCCACCGCCGTGGCGACCGCGATCCGGTGCGTCGAGTCGGGCGACGGGCCTGCCGCGTCGCGCCGGATCGGCCGGGCGGCGGACCGCATCGAGGCGGTCTCCGCCCTCTTCCGGGTCCTGACGACCATGCCCGTCGACGCCTTCTCCGTGATCCGCGGCTACACCTCCGGCCGCAGTGCGATCCAGTCCGAGTCCTATCGCCGCGTCATCGACCTGAGCGGCGGGACGGCCGAGGCCGGCCGACCCACCCTCGAAGCGGCCTTCCTGGCCCACCGGGACGAGCTCGCGGAGGCCGACGCCCTCGAGCACGCCATGCTCCGCCTGGACCGCGGCTGGAGCCTGATGAAGCGCAGCCACTGGGGCATCACCCTGAAGATCATCGGCGAGGTGTCCGGGACGGGTGGCACCGACGGCGCCTCCTACCTCCGCACGGCCGTGGACATCCCGCTTTTTCCGACCCTGACGAGAGTGACGACAGCATGAGTGAGACCTACGAGCGGGTGCGCAGGCAGATCATGGGCCACATCGTGTCCCAGTCGATCGTCGCCGTGTGCGAGGCCGGCGTACCCGACGCCCTCGCGGACCGGGCCCGGTCCGCGGCGGACCTCGCCTCCGAACTCGGCGTGGACGCCGACGCCCTCAGCCGCTTCCTGCGGGTGCTCGCCGCCGAGGGCCTGTTCCACGTGGAAGGGGAGGCGTTCGCGCTCACCGACGCCGGCCACCTCCTGCGCACGAGCGTGGACGGCTCGCTGCACCACCTCGTCAAGCTGATGTCCGGAGAGGCCTACCAGGTGTGGGGTTCTGCCTCCCACTCGCTCCGCACCGGCACCCCCGCCTTCGACCGCGTGTTCGGCTCGCCCTACTTCGAGTGGCTGGCCGACCATCCCGCCGCCGAGGAGGAGTTCGCCAACGCGCAGGCGGGCCTGGTCGAGCTCCGCCTCCTCCCCCTGCTCGAACGCGACTGGTCGACCGCGGCCACCGTGGTGGACGTCGGCGGCGGCAACGGTGCGCTGGTCTGCCGCCTCCTGGAGCACGCGCCCCACCTCAAGGGCGTCGTCCTCGACCTCCCCCACATCGCCGAGGAAGCCGCGCAGACGCCGCGCACGCCGGACGTCGCCTCCCGGCTCACGGTGACGGCGGGCAGCTTCTTCGACGGGGTCCCGCAGCAGGCCGACGTCTACGTCCTCTCCCAGATCCTCCACGACTGGCCGGACGACAAGGCGCTGGACATCCTCCGCAATTGCCGGAAGGCGATGTCCGCCGACGGCACGCTCCTCATCGTCGAGCAGGTCATGCCTTCGGAGGCGACCCACCACCCGATGGCACTCCTGGACCTGCACATGCTCGTCCTCCTCGGCGGGCGCGAGCGCACGGCCGAGGCCTGGCGGGATCTGCTGGAGCGGGCGGGCTTCACCCTGCACTCGATCACCCCCGGACCGAAGTCCTGCCTGATCGAGGCCCGTCCGGCCGCGGGCGGCGAGGCATGACCCCGCATCGGCTCTCCCCGTGCCCTGTTCACCCCCAACCCGAGGACGTGATGACGGATGTCTGAATCCGAACTTCCCGATGTGACGCACGTGATGGTCGGCTTCAGCATCTCCATGCTCGCCGACCTGGAGAAGCTGCTGCCGGCGCGCAGCGTCCTCGTCGTAGAGGAACCGGATGTCATCGCGGCCCGCGAGATCCAGACCCACGCGACGGGCTACCGCTGCTTCGCGGGCGTGGTGCCGGCCCCGATCCAGCGGGAGGAGTCGATGCACCTCGTCATCGAGGCCGTCGACCGTCCGCACCGGGTACGCGCCGTCATCCCGGGTGTCGAGTACGGCGTGATCGGCGCGGCCGCGCTGGCGGAGAGCTGGAGCCTCCCCGGCGCCGGCCTGGATGCCGCGCGGACCTTCCGGAACAAGATGCGGCTGCGTACCGCGGCCGGGCACGCCGGCATCACCCAGCCCCGCTGGGTGCAGGCGACCGGTCCCGCCGACGTGGCCTCCTTCCGCGCCCGGCACGGCGGACACTGCGTGCTGAAGCCCGCCAACCGCCAGGCGAGCCTCGGCGTGCTGCTGCTGGACCCCGAGGACGATGTCGAAGCGGCATGGGCGGAGGCCGTCGCCGCGGACAAGTTCGGGCTGAGCGCCCGTCAGGGCATCGAGCCCCTCTACATGGTGGAGGAGGTGGTCCGCGGCTCCGAGGTCAGCGTGGAAGTGCTGGTGAAGGACGGGGAGCCGGTCTACTCGAACATCACCGCGAAGACGGTGTTCGGCGGGCGCAACCCCGTTGAGCAGGGACAGACCGTTCCGGCCTCTCTGCCCGACGTCGCCGTGAAGGCACTCGACGACTCCGTCACGGCGCTGATCCGGGAGACCGGGTTCCACACCGGCCTCCTGCACTCCGAGTGGCTCCTCGCCGACGGCCACACCCCGCACCTGGTCGAATGCGCCGCCCGGCTGCCCGGCGACAGCATCGACACCCTGATCGACCTCTCCTACGGCGGCTCCCTGCTCGGGGACGTGCTGAGCGTCCTCGGCGGCGGCGAGGTCTCCCGCTCCCGCTCGCTCGTGGGCGGGGCGGCGATCCGGTTCATCGACGCGGCGCCCGGGGTGGTCCGCGGCATCACGGGCGTCGACGCGGCGAACGCGGTGCCCGGCGTCCGGGAAGTGGAGCTGGACGTCGAGGTCGGGGACCGGATCGGACTCGTCAGGAACTCCTGGGACCGGTCGGGCCATGTCCTCGCGGTCGGCCGTGACGGCGTCGAGGCCGCCGAGCGGGCGGAGCGGGCCGTCGCCTGCATCACCATCGAGACGGCGGCACCCGCCGACCACTGACTCCGCGCTCGTGACGGCCCGCCGGTCCATCCGGCGGGCCGTTGCGGCTTCTGCTCGCCGGGGGCCGGATGCGCGAAGGACCCCTGTACGCCATCGGGCACGGCGCGATGGGGCCCGGCGGAGTACCAGAGGGAACCGTGCACGGCCGCTTGGCCGGCGGGTCCGGCAGACCCGCCGGCACCGCCTGCGCGAAGCCGGCGGGAGGGTCAACCCCTCCTGTGTTGCCCGCGTGCTGCGGGCGTGTGAACGGCATGAACAGGCTGTGGCCGGTCGCCCGGGAAAGATCCAAACCCGGCGGACAGCGGATAGCGTCGCCGTCAGAGCCGATCCGGGGAGCAACCGCCACACGGAAGCAAGGGCCGGGCCGCACCATCGGCAGCGGTCCCGTCGGCTGTTCCACCTACGTCGGCCGACGCGGCGGTGCCGCAGCGCGCGGCGCTCCCGTGCCGCTCGTCGGCGCCCCCGCTCCGCGGCCGTTCACTCCCCCTCCAGTCACGAGGACCTCCTGATGCCGTTCTCCCTGCCCGCGGGCGGGCGTCTTGCCGCGCTCGCCCTCTCCCTCACCGTGGTCCTCGGTGGCGGCCCCGCCGCCGCCGACGCGGCTTCCCCGTACGGCCCGCAGCCGCCGCAGAACCCGGCCACCGCGGCCAACGGCGCCGCGACCATGCACGGAGACAGCGCCTCCAGTGGCACCACGCCCTACCCGGGCCCCGGAACGGCCGGTATCAACTACACCCGCACGGCGCTCGCTTCGGCCTGCCCGACCGTAGTCGTGGGCAGCGACGGCTACGTGATCGCCCTCTGCACGACCATCTTCGGCCAGACACCGACCGTCCACCTGCTCGACCCCGCCACCGGAGCCGACCTCGCCTCTCTGGCCCTGCCCAAGGGCAGCCTCTTCGGCGGCGTCTACGCCTACCTCGACAACGGCGACCGCCTGGTCGCCGTCGACGGGAACAACAACCTCGTCCGCATCGGCCACAGCCGCGCCGGGTCCGGATGGACGCTCCGGATCGAGCAGTCCACCCCCCTCGGGAACGCCGTCCCCGCCGGGGACAACATCGTCGGCCTGACTCCCGCCTGGGACGGCAAGGTCTGGTTCGCCACCAGCGGCGGCGTGATCGGGACCGTGGACACCGGCTCGGGCACGGTACGCAGCATCAGCACCGGCGAAGGCGTCCAGAACAGCATTTCCACCGTGCCCGGCCGGACCGCCGTCGCCACGGACCACGCGCTCTACCTCCTGTCGGCCGCCCCCGACGGCACCCCCGTCGTGGACTGGCGCGCCCCCTACGACCGGGGACCTGCCCGCAAGCCCGGCCAGCTCAGCTGGGGCACGGGCACCACCCCGAGCTTCTTCGGACCGGGCAACGGCACCGAGTACGTCACCATCGTCGACAACGCCGCCCCGCACGGGAACCTGCTCGTGTACCGGGCGGCCGGCGGACCGGACCCGATCTGCCGGGTTCCCGTACTCACCCAGTACGCGCGGAGCGGCACCGAGGACGCGGTCATCGCCTCGGGCCGCAGCGTCTTCGTCACCAACACCTACGGCTACCCGTACCCGGCCCTGCCCGAGGGTGCTCCGGCGAGCCAACCCTCTTCCGCGAACTTCGACGGCGGGCTGAGCCGGATCGACGTCAACGCCGAGGGAACGGGCTGCTCCGTGGTGTGGAACAGCCCGGTGAAGTCCGCCGCGCTGCCCCGCCTCTCCCTGGCCGACGGGAAGATCTACACCGTCTCGGTGACCGGGCCGACCGGCAGCGCCGGCCTGAACACCTTCGCCCAGTACCACCACTCCGTCATCGACCCGGCCACCGGCGCCCAGCTCACCAGTTCCTTCCTGGGCATCGGGCTGGTGTACAACCCGCTCCAGATGCGGGGAACGGCGGCCCCCGACGGCACCCTCTACCAGGGCACCGAAACCGGAGTGGTCCGCATCTCCAAGCGCTGACCAGGTCCCTCGCCCGTGGCGGTGCCCGACGGCACGGCCTCCCGCGCCCGGCCGACGGAGTGCCCGTCGGCCGGGCGCGGGCCCGCGGCGCCACCGGTCGCGACACGCTGTTCGCCGGCGGGCCTCTCGTACACGACTCTGCTTGACTGCCCTCGTGGACGCTCCGCGCCGACCCACCGTCTGGGACACCGCCGAGATCGCCGATGACTTCGTCATGTGGGACGACACGGTCGGCTGGCTGCTGGGTTACCCCTCCGTCTTCGAGCAACTGCGCCTGCCCGAGCCGGAGGTGCGGGTCCTGCTGGACCTGGGCTGCGGCCCCGGGAAGGTCGCCCGGCGTGCCGCGGAGGACCACGATCTCCGGGTCCACGCCGTGGACCTCTCCCCGGCGATGCTGGCCATCGCGGCCGCGCGCTACGGCCATCCCCGGGTGAGCCGCCACCAGGCCGGCGGCTCGGACCTGTCGTTCCTCGACGACGCCTCGGTGGACGCGGCGATGTGCAACTTCGTCTTCGTCTGCGTTCCCCACCGGGACCAGGCCCGCGCCATCGCGGCCGAGGTGCACCGGGTGCTGCGGCCCGGCGGCCGCTTCGCGATCCTCAACGCCCACCCCCTCCACACGGGCGTCACCTTCGACAGCTTCCGGATCGGCCGCCCCGGTGCCACCTACCGGGCGGGCGAGCCCATGCCCGTGCGCCTGCGCCAGACCGACGGCACGTGGGTGGACATCGTGGACACGTACTGGCCCGCCGAGAGCTACCACGCGATGCTCCGCGAATCGGGGTTCGCACGGACGTGGCAGACCGTCCCCCTGCCGGCCGACGCCCAGCGCTGGCACGCCTCCGATGTGACGGCCGAGCGCCGCTGGACGACGGAACGGACGACACCTCCGTTCCTCGTCGTCATCGGCGAGAAATGAATCCGGCGGGGCATGGCCCGGCCATGACCTCCTGCACGATGTTGACTGAATCTTCAGTCAAGGAGAGGATGCGGACAGACCACCGGTCGACCTCCCCCTCCCCCACCGCCGAAAGAGCAACCGCATGTCCGCCGAACGCCCCGGCGCACGGGCCGCCGACCCGCGTCGGCGGCTGCCGCCCGCGCTGCTCCACCTGCTCGGCGATCTACTGCTGATCGCCGCCGTGACCTTGACGGTGCCGGTCCTCTTCGAGTGGACCGACATCTGGGGTGCCGGCGGGCTGATCGGCCCCGCCGCCTACTACACCGCCACCGGCTGCGCCGGCCTGGCGGTGCTGGTCCGGAGGCGGTGGCCCTCGGTCGCGCTGGCGACCGCTGCGGCCATGATCGCGGTCCAGCCGCTGACCGGCGGGGCGCTGGTCGCGGTGGCCTACGCGGCGGGTTCCCGCTGGTCGGATCTGCGGGGGCGGTCCCTGCTGCTCGCCGTGAGCGTGACGGGGCCCCTGGTGATCACCTCGGCGGTCTCGGCCGGCGCGCCCGGGCCGGTCCGCGAGTACGAGGCCATGATCGTGCTCGTCACCGGGATCGTGTGCGGCGCGCTGCCGGGTCTCGTGGGTGCGCTCGCCGGGCAGCGCGAACGGCTGCTCAGCGCGCTGTGGGAGCGCAACGCCGTCCTGGAGCAGGCGCAGCGCTCGGCAGAGGAACAGGCCCGGGCGTGTGAGCGGACCCGGATCGCCGGCGAGATGCACGACCTCCTCGGCCATCGGCTCAGCCTGGCGGCGCTGCACTCCGGCGGGCTGGAGCTGGCGGGCCGGGCGGGTTCCCCGGAGATCCAGCGGGCCGCCGTACTGGTGCACAGCACGGTGCGGGAGGCGATGGACGAGCTGCGGGGTGTACTGGGCGTGCTCCGGGCCGGCGACACCGCGACGGGGGCTCCGGACCCGCTGACCCCCGCGACGGGCACCCACGCGGACGTCGCGGCCCTCGTCGGCGAGTCCGCCGCCGCCGGCATCCCGGTGGACCTGCGGTGGACCGGCCGGGACCTGGCCGACGCCGCCCCGACCGCCCGGCGGGCGGTCCACCGGGTGGTGCGCGAGGCCCTCACCAACGTCCACAAGCACGCTGCCGGGGCCCCGGTGGAGGTGACCGTCCACTGCGACACCGGCGAGGTACGGGTCGACGTCCACAACAGGCCCCGGCCCGCGGGCCCGCCCGGGCAGCCCCCGCGCGGCAGCGGGATCGGGCTGGCCGGTCTGCACGAGCGGGTGCGTCTTCTCGGCGGATCACTGCGGGCGGCCCGCACCGGCGAGGGCGGGTTCCGCGTCGACGCCCGCATCCCGCTGGACGGCGGCCCGGCCGCCCCTCGTACGGCGTCCGATCCGGCGGCGGGGCTCGGGGTGCTGGTCGGCGCTCGGACGTGGCCGAGCCGGACCGTGGCGGGCGCGGTCATGCTGCTGGGCGTGGTGGGAGCGGTCGCCCTGCAGTTCGTGACTCTCTCCTTCGTCCCCTTCCCGGCGGAAGACGGACCGGAGGTCTTCGAGCGGCCCGGGGTCTCCTCCCGGGACGACGCCCGGCACGACCCCCTCGACCCCCTCGCCCCCCTCGACTCCTTCGTCCCGATCTCCATCCACACACCGTGAGGCCTGCCGTGATCCGTGTTCTCCTTGCCGACGACCAGGACCTGGTGCGTGCCGGGATCAGGCTGGTGCTGGGGCACGCCGAGGACATCGAGGTCGTGGCGGAGGCCTCTTCCGGCCGCGAGGCGGCCGAACTCGCCGTCCGGCACCGGGTGGACGTAGCCATGCTCGACATCCAGATGCCGGGGTCCGACGGGCTCGACGCGGCCGAGATGATCGCCGCCCGGGCCCCGTCCGTCCGCGTGGTCATGCTGACCACCTTCGGCGAGGAGGAGTACGTGGCCCGGGCGCTGCGGGCGGGTGCGATGGGGTTCATGCTGAAGGACGGCACCCCGCAGGAGCTCATCCAGGCGGTCCGTACGGTCGCGGGCGGCACCCCCATGGTCTCCCCGCGGATCACCCGCCACCTCATCGACCGGTACCTCGAGTCGGACGAGGAGCAGGTGGATCCACGGCTCGACCGGATCGCGGCCCTCACCGGCCGCGAGCGGGAGGTGCTCGCCATGGTCGGCACGGGTGCCTCGAACGCGGAGATCGGAAGGCGGCTGCACCTCGGGGAGGGGACGATCAAGGCGTACGTGAGCCGGATGCTGACCAAGCTGAGCTGCGCCAACCGGGTTCAGGCCGCCCTCCTCGCCCGCGACGCCCGGCTCCGCCCCGACCGGTGACCCGTCAGGGCCGCTTGGAGGCGCCGGGAGAAGGTGACGGGGGCGGGGTCGGCGACGCGGACGGCCGCACCGAGGGCGACGCGGACGGCCGCGCGGACGCCGGCCCGGACGGCGAAGCGGACGCCGGCACCGGCGGCGGCTCGGACCGCACGCCGGCCGGCGCGTCCCGGTGGGCGTCGTGGTCGGACGCGGGCCGGGCCGGCTCCGCGCGTACGGCGCTCATCGTGAGGAACGCACCGGCGAGTCCGGCGACGACGATCTTGGAAGCCAGGGCGAGCCCTCGCATCAGTGCCTCCTGTGCTGGTGGCGGGAGACGGTCGCCAGACCGCGCCCGGTGACGTTCTGGATCTGGAGCCCCGGCCGGGCGTTGACCTCGAGGATCAAGGGGCCCCGGCCGGCGTCGACGACGATGTCGGCGCCCAGGTAGCGCAGGCCGGTCGCCCCCGCGCAGCGGCGGGCCGCGTCGAGTACCTCGGGCCAGTGCGGGACGCTCGCACCGATCAGGGGCTCCCCGGTGTCGGGGTGGCGATCGGTGGGTTCCCTGCCGACGAGGGCGTGGGTGATGCGGCCGGTGGCGAGGTCGACGGCGGCGCCGATCGCCTTCTGGTGGAGGTTGGCCCGGCCGCCGCTGAACCGCGTCGGCAGCCGCAGCATCGCCAGTTGCGGCCGGTCGCCGCGGCAGATCACCCTGATGTCCGGCAGGCCCTGGTGCGAGAGCCGCTCCAGTTCCGGGTGGGCTCGGATCAGCGGTTCGAACATCGCCCAGTCGTTGGGCCGCGGGGAGAACTCCCCGTCCAGGATGCGCCGCAGGTGGTCGGTGACGGTCTCCCGGGCGATCCGTTTGCCGGACGAGGAGTACCAGGTGCCCCGGCGTCTGCCGAAGGACAGCAGGATGCCGTTCCCGCCGAGGCTCTGGTTCGGTTTCAGCGCCCAGGAGTCGGGCAGGCCGGCCCAGTCGAGGGAGGCGATCTCCCTGCGGGAGCGCAGCAGGCCCACGGTCGGGGAGGTCGGCGCGCCGACGGCGGCCAGTGCCTGCTTGGTGGCGTACTTGTCGTTGACCAGGCGGATCGCGGCCGATGGGTTCTGTTCGGCGATCCGGGCGTTGCGCAGGTTCATGCCCAGGACCGGGTCCCAGCCGCGGAGCCGGATCACGCGGCACCGCCCTGCGCCCTGGCGGCGGGGGCGAACCTGAACAGCTCGCTCAGCCGCAGCCCGCGGTACGTCCCGACCAGCACCGCCCACACCGCGCAGACGGTCGCCAGTTGCAGCGGTACGACCTCGGCGAGGTGACGTACGTACGGGGTGAGGAGCAGCAGTGCCACCAGGACGGCCGTGCCCATGGTCACCGCGGCTCCGACGAGGGCCGATCGGGCGCCGTCGAGGTCCCACTGCTCCCACAGCCGTTCGGTGATGATCGAGGTGACGACGACGGGCAGGGCCATGCCCCAGGAATCGGACAGGCCGAGGCCGCCGAGGGAGAGCTGGGCCGCGATCAGGCCGCAGGTGACCACGCCGATCAGCACGCCGAGGCGGGCGACGCGTGGCAGGTGCAGGCGGCGCAGCAGCGGCTGGATGACGAATCCGAGCGCGAACAGCACGAGGGTCAGGGGTACTCCGAGGAGCAGCCCCGACTGCGCGTAGGCCAGCGCCAGCAGGACGGGGCTGAAGGTGCCGAGGGTGTTCAGGCCGACGACCACCCGCAGCAGGACGATGACCAGGGCGGCCAGGGGCAGCAGGGCCATCATGGACACCGGGTCGATCGCGGGGGCCTTGGCGAACAGGATGCGCAGGGCGGACGGGGCCTTGGCGGCTTCGGGCTGGGTCAGCAGCCGCTTCCCGACGACCACTTGGAGGCCCTGGACGTCCTGCCGGCCGAGCAGGACCGGAGTCTCCCGCTTCGCACGGTTGTTGACGGTGGTCTTGGCGACGAACGAGCGGCCGGTGAGGCGTACGGTGGAGTCGACGACGGGCCGCTGTTCGCGGCCGAGCGCGGAGGCGACGGTGATCTTGGGGGCCGTCCCGAGGTCGAAGCCGAGGTCCTTGGCCAGCTGCGTGTCCATCGAGGACGCGGACGCGCCGGTGTCGACCATGGCGAGCACTTCGAGCGTCTTGCCGTTCGGTCCGCTGACCCGCACCATCTCCCGTTCGCCGATCACTTCGGGCGAGTGGCCGAGGGAGCGGTCGGGCGAGCCGAGGACACCGAGCAGCAGTACGCCCAGCCCGGCCACAGCGGCGAGCACCTTGAGCAGTACCGGTGTCTTGGCCCGGTCGCCCCGGTGTTCGCCGCGCGGCGTGCGGTCCGCGGCGTACGGCCTTGATTCGTTCGTATGAAGGTCGTTCACAGGACCAGCTTTGGCGAGGGGTCGCTGCGCGCAGTAGTGGCGATCGGCCTGGGAGGGGCAACGAAAGTGCACAGTCGTCCGCGGCCCGGAACGGCGACGACCGCGGCCCGGCGCCACGTCGCGTGACGTGGGGCCGGGCCGCGGTCGGAGAGGGGTTCGGTCAGCCGCCGATCGCGGGCTGGTCGTGCGTGGCGCAGTGGATGCCGCCGCCGCCCGAGGCGATCGCGTCGATCTTCACCTGGACGATCTCGCGGTCGGGGAAGTGCTCCTTCATGATCTGCTTGGCGCGGTCGTCGGCCCGGGCGTCGCCGAACCGGGGCAGGTAGACGCCCTTGCCGCCGATGTAGAAGTTCATGTACGAGGAGACGAAGGCGTCGCCGCGGCCGGTGATCCGGTCGGGGTCGGGCTGGGAGAGTTCGATGACCTCGATCTTCTTGCCGCGCGCGTCCGTGGCGTCCTTGAGGACGGACTTCGCCTGGTCCGCCGAGCGCGACCACACGTCGGCCGGGGTGCCCGGGAAGGCCTTGTCCAGCAGTACGACGCCGGGTGCGACGAAGCGCATGAGGCAGTCGACGTGCGCGTCGGTGATGTCCTTGCCCTTCACTCCGGCCAGCCAGATCACCTTGGTCACGCCGAGGGCCTTCTTCAGCTCCGCCTCGACCTGGTCGCGGCTCATGCCGGGGTTGCGGTTGGAGTTGACCACGGAGCTCTCGGTGAGGACCAGGGTGCCCAGGCCGTCGGTTTCGAAGGAGCCGCCTTCGGCGACGATCGGCGTCTCGATCCGGTCGAGGCCGTACTTCGCCAGCAGCGCCCGGGAGACCTTGGCGTCGTTGCCGTGCTCCTGCTTGTTGCCCCAGCCGCTGAAGTTGAAGTCGACGCCCTTGACCTTGCCGCCCTCCTCGACGAAGACCGGTGCCGTGTCCCGGGCCCACAGGTCGTCGACCGCGAGCGGGATGACCTCCACGTCGTCGCCGCAGGCCTGCTGGGCCGCCTGCTCCTGGTCGGGCCGGGCCATGAGCACCACCGGTTCGCGCGCGCCGATGGCGGCGGCGAGTGCGGCGATGTCCCTCCGCACGTCGTCCAGCTGGTCGCCCCAGACGTCCTCCGAAGCGGGCCAGGACATGAACGTACGGGTGTGCTTCTCCCACTCGGCGCCGAAGCGGCGCCCGTTCGCTCCGCCGGGTCCGGGGGCCTGCGCGCCGTCCTGCTCGGTGTCGTCGAGCTCGGTACAGGCGGTCAGGCCGAGGGCGAGCACGCTCGCGCCCGCGAGGGTGCGCATCATGGCGCGGCGTGACAGGGCGGGGTTCGACAAGGGGTCCTCCGGAAGGTGAGGGGAGAGGGGAAGGGGGGGAGCGACCGGGCCGCACACCCGGGCGGGCCGGCGGGGCGGAACGCCGGCGGTGTCCGTGGGGACGGAGGGTCAGGGCATCGGCTCGTGCATGGTGGAGCAGTGGATGCCACCACCGCCGCCCATCAGGCGGTCCACGTCGAGCTGGACGACCTCGCGGCCGGGGAAGGCCGCCGCCAGGGTCCGCCGGGCGGCCTCGTCCTTGGCCCGGTCGCCGAACTGTGCTGTGATCACGCCCCCGTTGACGAGGACGAAGTTCAGGTAGGAGTCGACGAAGGTGTTGCTCTTCGAGCGCACGGTGTCGGGGCCGTCCACCCGGATCACCTGGAGCCGGCGGCCGCGCGCGTCGGTCGCCGAGGAGAGGATCGAGAACTGCTCGCGGGCGTCGCGCGCCCACACGTCGTTGCGGTCCGCGGGCGGCAGCTGGACCATCACCACGCCGGGTCGGACGAACCGCGAGGTGACGTCGACGTGGTCGTCGGTGATGTCCTTGCCCTTGATTCCGGGCAGCCAGATCATCTTGTCGGCACCGTACGCGTCGAGGACGGCGTCCTCGATCTCGTCGCGGCTCATGCCCCGGTTGCGGTTCTTGTTGACCAGGCTGCTCTCGGTCGCCATCACCGTGCCGTCGCCGTCCGTCTCCACGGCCCCGCCCTCACCGACCAGGTCGGCGTAGGTGAGCCGCAGGCTCCGGCGGCGGGCGACCCGCTCGGCGACGCGGGCGTCGTCGGTGTGGACCTGCTTGTTGCCCCAGCCGTTGAAGTTGAGGCAGACCGCGTCCAGGGCCCCGTGGCCGTCGCGGCGGAAGACCGGGGCGATGTCGCGCATCCACAGGTCGTCGGTGGGGATCGCGGTGGTCACCTCGACCTGCGGGCCGCACATGCCGCGCGCCTCGCGGGCGCTGTAGTCGTCGGGGACGCACATCACCACGGGCTCGAACTCGGCGATGGTGCGGGCGATCAGCGCGATGTCCTCCTGTACGCCGGCCAGCTGCCGCCCCCACACCGACTTCCGGGAGGGCCAGGACATCCAGGTCCTGGCGTGCGGGACGTCGTCGGCCGGCACCCAGGGGCGTGCTCCCCCGGGACGCGGCGCGGCCGAGGCGGAGGAGCCCGTCAGCGCCCCGGCGCCGAGGGCGAGGCCGGCCGCGCCGAGGCCGGCGGCTCCCAGCAGGCGTCGGCGGGACGGCAGGAGCCCGAGCAGGTGGTCGGCGAGCGAGCGCTCGTCGCGGTGTTCGGTCATGGCATCTCCAGATCAAGTCGACCATCGCCGGGTCGGCGCCGCCATCGCGGGCATGGGGGCGCCGGTGGGCCAGGGCTCCGGCCCTGGCCTCACCCTCGCACTGACTGAAAGTTCAGTCAAACTCGTCGACCCGAGTGGGCCCGGCGCGCCCGCGCACCAGGAGATCCCCGCACACCGCGCCACTGGGACGGCGTGCGGGGAGGCTCCAGGATGGCCGGGGAGGGGCGCCGGGGGTCAGTCCTGGGTGGGACCCGGGTCGGGCCGGTCCCGCAGCTCGACGGTGCGGACCGAGGAGGCGTGGAGTTCGAGGACGGTGATCTCGTTGCGGCCGGGACGGAGCACCGGCGCGGGTACGTACAGGGTCGCCTGCGGGCCCCGGGACCAGTAGCGGCCGAGCGGGAAGTCGTTGATCCAGACGTGGCCCTTGGTCCAGCCGTCCAGGGCGAGGTGGCCGTCGGCGGGCCGGTCGATCTCGAAGGAGCCCCGGTGGAAGGCCGGGCCGACCAGGGGCACTGCGGGGGCGAAGGCGATGCCGTCCAGGCAGTCCAGCGGCAGCGGGCGGCTGCCCCAGTCGGTGAGCCGCTCTCCGTTGGCGGTGACCCGGCCGAGCAGGCCCTTGCGGTCGTGGATGCCCGGTCCGTAGTTCACCCGGCCCTGGTTCTCCACCAGGACCGCCAGGCGCGCCCCGGGCCCGGGGCTGGTGAAGGCGAGGGCGTGCTCGTGGTGCTCCCGTTCCAGTACGCCGACGGGCTGCCCGTCGACGAAGACCTGGGCGCGGTCGCGGACCTCGTCGATCCGCAGCACGGTCGGCCCGGCGGCCGGCAGGGCCGCCTCGTACAGCACGAAGCCGAAGGACTGGCCGAGCCGTTCCATGGTCAGCGGACGGTCGGCGCGAACGGTTTCCCCGAAGAGGTGTTCCTGCGCGAACAGGGATGCGCAGTGGTCGAGTTCGACGGTGGCCGGGGCGAGTTTCGGAGCCCGGGCGACAGCGGGAGCGGTCCCGTCGGGAACCGGGGCGTGGCGGGCGATGACCGCGCGGAAGGCCTCGTACTTGGGGGTGGGGTCGCCGGCCTCGTCGAGCAGTGCGTCGTAGTCGTACGAGGTGACGGTGGGGCGGTAGGTGCCCTTGTCGTTGGCGCCGTTGGTGAAGCCGAAGTTGGTGCCGCCGTGCAGCATGTAGATGTTGACGCAGGCCCCGGCGGTCAGCAGCCGGTCCAGGTCGGCGGCCGCGTCGGCGGCGTCGCGGGTGGTGTGGGCGGCGCCCCAGCGGTCGAACCAGCCGATCCAGAACTCCGAGCACATCAGCGGCCCGGTCGGCTGGTGCCTCCGCAGCGCGTCGAGGCCGGCCTCGACGCGGCTGCCGAGGTTCACGGTGCGCAGTACCCCGTCCAGCCCGCCGCGGGCGAGGTCGCCGGGTTGGTCGCAGGTGAACAGCGGGACGTCCACTCCGTGGGTGCGCAGCAGGCCGGCGAGGTCGGCCAGGTAGCCGGTGTCCTCGCCGAAGGCGCCGTACTCGTTCTCCAGTTGCACCGCGATGACCGGCCCGCCGGCCGTGGACAGGTACGGCTTCAGCGGCGGAAGGAGGGCGGCGAGATAGGCGTCGACGGCGGCGAGGAAGCGCGGGTCGCGGCTCCGCAGCTCGATGTCCTCCTCGGTCAGCAGCCAGGAGGGCAGGCCGCCGCCCTCCCATTCGGCGCAGATGTACGGGCCCGGCCGCAGCAGGACGTGCAGGCCCTCGGCGGCGGCGAGGTCGAGGAAGCGGGGCAGGTCGAGACCCGCGTCCATCCGGAACTCACCGGGCCGGGGGGCGTGGAGGTTCCAGGGGACGTAGGTCTCGACCGTGTTGAGTCCCAGCAGGCGTGCCTTGCGGAGCCGATCGGCCCACTGCTGCGGGTGGACGCGGAAGTAGTGCAGTCCGCCCGAAAGGATGCGGAACGGTCGGTCGTCGAGGCGGAATCCGTCCTCGGCGATCTCCAGTCGGGGCATGCCGGGTGCTCCTAGCCGTGTGTACGGGTGCGGGGTGAGGGGGTCAGGCGAGCGGGCGGCAGAGCAGGGCGTCCGGGACGCCGTAGTGCAGCCACTTCCAGGTGAAGGCGACGCCGGCGAGGTACTCGTTGTCGGCGCACTGGCCCTTGTAGTGGCCGGGTGCCCAGTCGCTGGCGGTCGAACCTCCGGTGGCGGGCCGGTTGTCGCCGTGGTCGAACCAGAGCACGCGCCCGGAGGTGGGCAGGGCGCTCGCCGCGGGCGCGCAGAGCAGCGCGGACATGGCGTTGCCGTTCACGCTGTAGCCGACGGCGAAGGTCCGGTCCGGGCACTGGAGCTTGTTGTAGCCGCCCGCCCAGTCGCCCCCGGTGACGTACCGCTCGTCGGTGACGACGGTCCAGGCGCCGCTGCCCTTCGCGGGCTGGCCCATGTCGGTGCACAGGCCGCGGCTGTCGCTGCGGCCCAGGCCGACGAGGCGCTGGGTGTCGGGGCAGTTGCCCTTGCGGTTGCCGGGCGACCAGTCCGGCTTCGCCAGCATGGTGGCGGAGACGTCGTAATCGCCGTAGTCGAGGTTGAGCATGTTCCAGCGCGGGGCCGGGGCGACCTGTCCGGTCTTGCCCGGGGCGCCCACGAGCTTGTTCCAGTCGGTGGCGCGCCAGTCACCGGCGTCCATGACGCCGAGCCGTGTGCCGTCCGCGCGGTAGTTGACCATGGCCCAGTTGTCGTTCGGCGTGCCGTTCGCGTCGCTCCAGCCGACCAGCGGCCAGATGGCGAAGTCGGTGTCGTTCCTGACCAGGATGTCGGTGAAGTTGGTGAACCAGGCGCGTTCCCTGGCGTCGGCGTCCCCGCGGCCGGCGGCGCCGAATTCGCTGATCCACACGGGCGCCGTGAAGTGCTGCCCGGACCGGGTGACGAACAGCGCCTGGTCGTCGACGACCTGCGCGAGCTGCTCGGGGGTGAACTCCTCGTAGCGCGGGTCGTGGGTCTCGCCCGTGCCGGTGGCGCCGGTGTGGTTCGGGCCGGTGTAGCCGTAGAAGTGGGCCGAGTAGACGAGCTTGTCCGAGCGGACGAGGGTGTTGGAGAGGGTGGCGACCGGGGTGAGGGTCGGGCGGCCGTGGCTGGTCACGTCGGTGGGGATGCCCTGCCAGTTGATGCCCTCCATGACGACCAGCATGTCGGGGTCGGCCTGGAGGATCCTGTTTCCGGCCTCTTCCAGGGCCTTGTTGAGGTCGTGGTCGTTGCCCCAGCCCCAGTTGGGGTCGTTCCAGGTGTCGCGGCGGACCTCGTTGCGCAGGTCGGCACCGACGACCCGCTTGTCGGCCTGGTAGCGCTTGACCAGGAACACCCAGTCGTCGATCCACGCCTGGGTGGACTGGCCGCTGTTCCAGCGCTCGTTGCCGTCCAGGCCGCAGCAGAAGCGGTAGCTGGTGGTGTGGTTGTTGAGGATGACGGCGAAGCCGTCGGCGGTGAGCGCGGCGACGACGGCGTCGAACACCTGGAGCGGGGTCTTGCCCCTCAGCTGCGGGTTGGCGGCGACGGCCGAGTCGGGGACCACGCTCGTGTCGTGGACCAGCGCGTTGGCGAACGGCAGCCGGATGCTGTTGAGGCCCATGGCGTGGAAGTCGGCCAGGATCTGCGCCATCGGCTTGCGGTCCAGGCCGAGCGGGAGGTTGTGCGAGTTCTGGCGCGCCTGGTGGTTGGCGACGTCGCCGATGTCGCCGCTGCCCTGCCAGGTGCCCTGGGCGCCGGCCCAGTTGCCGGACTTCAGCTTGAAGCGGTTTCCGCCCGCGTCGACGACGTACCGGCCCCGGGTGGAGAGCGGGCCGGTCCACGAGGCTGCGAGCTGTTCGCCCGTCAGGGCGACGGGAGCGGACGCGGCGGCCGACGCCGGGGCCGCGGCGACGGCGTTCGCCCCGGGAACCGCGACGGCGGCGGCGAGCAGCGCCGCGGTCGCGAGCAGCGTGCGCAGGCCTCGTGTCGCGGACCTCGGTGATCTTGCGGATCTCATGGGGGTTTCCCTCCGGATGGAGTGGGGTGAGGGAGCGGGATGGTGCCGGGTCGTGCGGGCCCCGGACGGGAGGTCCGGGGAGATCTGGGAGGCCGGGCCCGGTCCGGGTCAGCCCTTGAGACCGCTCGTGGCGATGCCCTCGACGATGTGGCGCTGGGCGAAGAGGAACATGACGACCAGGGGCGTGATGGTGACGACGGCGCCGGCGAAGAGGCCGGGCAGGTTGACGGTCTGCGAGGTGAGGAAGGTGGACAGCGCGATCTGCGCGGTCCAGGCGGTCGGATCCTGGCCGATGACCAGCGGCCACAGGAAGGAGTTCCAGCTGTCGATGAAGGACAGCGCGCCGAGCGACGCCAGCATCGCGCCGGAGCTGGGCAGGGCGATCCGGCCGTACAGGCCGAGCCAGCCGAGGCCGTCGAGTCGTCCCGCCTCCTCGATCTCGCTCGGGAACTGGAGGTAGAAGTTGCGGAACAGCAGGACCGCGAACGGATTGAAGAGACCGGGCGCGATGATGCCCCACAGCGTGTTGACGCCGCCCATCGAACCGACGACGACGAAGGTCGGTACGAAGGTGACCGAGCCGGGGATCATCAGTGTGGCCACCACCAGGGCGAGCAGTACGCCGCGCCCCCGGACCGGGATCCGGGCGAGGGCGTAGCCGGCGGCGGAGGCGAGGAGCGTGGAGACGGGCGCGGTCACGGCGGCGATCAGTGCCGAGTTGCCGAGGGCGCGGCCCATGGAGACGGTGGGGTCCGCGAACAGGGCGGTGAAGTTCTCGAAGTGCGTCGTCGAGGGCCACCACGTCCACTCCGGCGCCGCCAGGCTCCGGGAGTCCATCAGGGCGTTGCGGAGCATCAGGTAGAAGGGCGCCAGGAAGGTAGTGGTGAGCAGGCCGACGAGCAGGCCGCGGGCCAGCAGGCGCGCGGTGCGGGTGAGTCCGGGGAAGGTAATCACGCGCTTCTCATTCTCCGCTCCTGCCGAAACCGGTGAACCGGCCCTGGATCAGGGTCACTCCGACGATGAGGGCGGTCAGCACGAAGGCCCCCGCCGAGCCGAGACCGTAGTTCTGGCTGCCCATGGCGGTGTTGTAGAGGTGGACCAGCGGCGTCTGCACCGGGGCGGTTCCGGTTCCCGAGAGCCCGCTGTTGAACAGGTTGTAGAACTCGTCGAAGGCCTGGAAGGCCGCGATGAACAGCAGCATGAGCACGGCGACGGAGGTGTTGCGCAGCATCGGCAGGGTGATCCGGGTCAGGAGCCGCCGGCCGGTGGCCCCGTCGAGCGCGGCGGCCTCGTGGACCTCCCTGGGGATGGTCTGGAGCCCGGCGAGGAAGAGCACCATGTAGAAGCCGACCTGGAGCCAGAGGCGCAGGGTCACGAGGACGATCCAGTACAGCGGTGGCGAGCCGGTCTGCAGCCAGGCGACGGGCTCCGCTCCGAACCATCCGCCGATGGTGTTGGCGACGCCCGCCGGAAGGCCGTTGAACAGGCACATCTTCCACAGCAGTGACGCGGCGACGTAACTGACGGCCGCCGGTATGAGGAAGGTGGTGCGCAGCAGGGCCCGGCCGCGTCGGATCCGGTGCACCAGCAGGGCCAGGCCGAGGGAGGCGGCGAAGGTGACCGGCACGATGAAGGCGGTGAACAGCAGGATCTGGACCAGCGAGCCGCGGAACGCCGGATCGGCGAGAAGGGTGCGGTAGTTGTCGAGTCCGACCCAGTGGCCGAGTGCGATGGTGCCCCGCGCGTCGCTGAGGCTGAGCAGGAAACTCCAGCCGATCGCGACGTACTTGAAGATGCCGAGCCCGATCAGCATGGGCGCGGTCAGCAGTACGAAGGCGAGCCTGCCGGACCGCCCGGCGCGGGCCCCGTTCGCCGCCGCGGAAGGGTTCACCGCGTTCATCGGTCTCACCGGCCGAGCTGCTTGTCTATCTCGCTCTGCGCCTTCTTCACGGCGTCGGCCAGGAGCGCCGACGGGTCTCCCTGCCCAGCGGTGATCTTCGCCGCGGCGGCGTTGAAGGTGCTGCTCACGGCGGTGTCCCAGGTTCCCGGGTAGTGCCTTCCGTACTTCGCCGCCAGCTCCACGGTCTCCTTGGCGGCGCCCGCGGAGAGCTTCCGCGCGGAGGCCGCCACGGACGTGCGCGGCGGGACGTGGAACCCGTAGCTCTCGGCGAAGTCCTTCTGCAGGTCCGACTGGCCGACCCAGAGCCACTGGACGAACTTCTTGGCGGCGTCCACGTTCCGGCCCTTGGCGTTGACGCAGCCGGTCCAGCCGCCGACGCGTACGACGGGAGCGCCGCCGGCCTTGAAGGCGGGCCACGGCAGCACGCCGAAGTCGTCGCCGAGCGCGGAGGAGACGGCGGGCATCGACCACAGGCCGCCCCACTGCATCGGTACGACGCCCTGGGTGAAGGCGGCGGGGTCCCACCAGTCCGTGGTGAACCCGAGGAGCAGGGACTTGTCGTCGTGCAGGCGCTTCAGCCCGGTCAGCGCTTCGAGTGCCCGGGCGGATCCGAAGGCCACCGTGCCGTCGGGGGTCACGAGGTCGCTGCCGTTGGCGAACGCGGCGATGCTCGGGGAGTCGCCGAGGCCGTCGTTGCCGACGAACAGGCCCTTGTTCTTGTCGGTGGTCAGGGCCTTCGCGGCGGCGACGAGGTCGTCGAAGGTGGCGGGCGGGGTGATACCGGCCTTCGACAGGGCGCTCTTGCGGTAGTAGAGCATCATGACGTCGTCGATCATCTTGACGCCGTAGAGCTTGCCGTCGACGGTGACCGACTCCACCGCGTTGGTGTTGAAGTCGCTCTTGGCGCTGCCGTACACGTCGTCGAGCGCGGCGATCTGGCCCCGGCGGGCGAGGGCCTCGCTGAAGTCGCCGATCTCGAAGACGTCGGGCGCCGAGTCGGTGAGCAGGGTCGCGTTGAGCTTGGCCGTGTAGTCGCCGGGCACCCAGGTGACCTTGACGGCCGTGTCCGGGTTGGCCTTGGTGAAGGCGGTGGCGTAGCGGAGCACCGCCTGCTGGGTGCCGGCCTCGCCGTAGGCGTGGTACCAGACGTTGAGGGTGGTCTTGGCTCCGGAGGCGGAGGCGCCGGTGGGGTCGGTGCTGCAGGCGGTGGTCAGGACCGTTCCGGCGGCGACGAGCAGCGATCCGGTGAGGAATCCGCGTCGGCTGAGCTCTGGTCTGCGTGCGCTCATGTCGCATTTCCTTCTGTGAGGGGTACTGAGGGATGCGGGGCGGACGTGCTGTGCTCCCCGGCCGCCGCGCCCGCCTCCGTCGGTGCGTGCCGGCGGAGGCGGGCGGCGGCCGGGTGTCGTACGCGGCGGCTGTGGGGACGGCGGCGTGCCGCGCCGGTCAGCCCGCGCCGAGCGTGGAGGGGGTCGCCGGCTGCGGGAAGAGGGCCTGGATGGCGACGGCGGCGCCACCGCGGGCCCACTCCTCCCAGGGCAGCGGGCGCAGCGACAGGGGGCAGCGGGACGCGGCGCCGAAGGCGTGTGCGGCGTAGGCGTCCTGGATGTGGCTGCCCAACAGGTCGTAGGTGTCGAGTCCTTCTCCGCTGACGACGACCCGCTCCGGGCCGACGAGATTGACCAGCGCCGCGATCCCGACCCCGATGGCCTCTCCGGCTCGGGCGAAGGCCTCGCGTGCCGCGGGGAGGCCCTCGCGGGCCATGGTTACCGCCTCGTCGAAGGTGAGGCGGGGGTTCCCGGTGGCCCCTCGGACCGCTTCGACGATGGCGCCGGTCGAGGCGATCGCCTCGACGCAGCCGCGCGCACCGCAGCGGCAGCGCGGGCCGGTCGGGTCGACGCAGATGTGTCCGACCTCGCCCGCGACTCCGTGGGCGCCTCTGAGCAGGTGCCCGCCCACGACGAGCGCGGAGCCGATGCCCGCGCCGATGGTGACCAGCGCGAAGTAGCCGGTGCCGATGCCTTCGCCGAACCAGTGCTCGGCGACGGTCAGGGCCCTCACGTCGTTCTCGACGGTCACGGCGAGACCGGTGGAGGCGGCGAGCAGTTCGGCGAGCGGGACGTCTCGCCAACCGAGCAGGCCGGAGTGGCGCAGCCGGCCGCCGTCGCGGTCCACGTCCCCGTTCACGGCGACGCCGAGGTGGCGGGTGCGATCGCGGAACGCCGGTTCGGTGTCCAGGAGTTCGTCGACGAGTTCGGCGACGAGGGCGGCGACGACCTCGGGGGCGCACACGTCGAGGTGCCTGACGGCGGTGGTCCTGATGCCGGCCCGCAGATCGCATACGGCGCCGAAGACCTGGTCGGAGCTGATCTTCAGGCCGACGAAGTACTCCCGGTCGGGAGCGACCGCGAGCGGGTTCACGGGCCGGCCGGCGCCGGGCGCCGTGCGCTCGGGGGGGAGTTCGTACAGGTAACCGTCGTCGATGAGCGGTCTGGCCGCTTTGGTGACGGCCGTCGAGGAGAGCCCGGTGCGCCGGGCCAGTTCCACTCTGCTGAGCGGTCCCTCCGCGAGGAGCAGGGCGAGGACCGCGGTCTCGGCGGGTGCACTGACCAGGGGCTGGGCTTGTTGTCGGAACACGGGTGAAACCTAGAGCAAATAAATAACTTCTTCCAGTATTGATTTGGGAGTTGGGGCCGCCCTACGCTCTGGGCCCAACTCCGCCTGGATTTCACCCTGTTCCTCTCCGCACGTCAGGGGCCCCATCCGTGCTCGCCACGCTTCCGCTCGTCACCTTCGACCCCGACCCGGGCCTCGCGGTCCTGCGCACGCCGAACAGCGTGTACGCCCTGCGCGTCGCCGCCGACGGCAGTCCCCGGCACGTGTACTGGGGTGCACCGCTCGACACCGGACCGCTGTCCGAGCTGCCGGAGGCGGTCTCCCCCGCCGCGAGCAGCTTCGAGGCCGATGCCGCCGCCGACGAACTGGCGCCGCAGACCGGGGCGCGCTTCGGACCGGCCGGGCTCCAGGTCCGCTTCTCCGACGGCACCCGGGGCGCCCAGTGGCGCTTTTCCGGCCACCGCGTCGAGGGCGGCGAGCTGCGGCTGCGCCTCGACGACCGGCGCCGCCCCCTGCGCGCCGAGCTGTGCTACCGCGTCCGGCCCGACACCGACGTCATCGAGCGGTGGACGGAACTGACCCACACCGGCACCTCGGACGAACCCGTCTCCGTCGACCGACTCGACTCGGCCGCCTGGACCGCTCCCCCGCTGGCCGACTACCGGCTCAGCCATCTGGTGGGCGGCTGGAACAGCGAGTTCCAGCTCCAGCGCGACCGACTGCCCGTCGCCGAGACCGTGCTGACGAGCCGTCGTGGGCTCACCGGCCACCACGCCGCCCCCTGGCTGGCCGTCGACGACGGCACGGCGACGGAGGATTCGGGCGAGGTGTGGACCACCGCCCTGGCCTGGAGCGGGAGTTGGCGCGTCACCGTCCACCGCGATCCGGTCGGGCGCACCACCTGGACCGGCGGCTTCGGGCACGAGGGGATCGGCTGGACCCTGCGGCCGGGCCAGAGCCTGCGCACTCCGGTGTACGCGGGCCTCTACACCCCGCACGGCTTCGGCGCCGCCAGCCGTGCCTGGCACCACTACGTACGCGGGCACGTGCTGCCGGAGCCCGACCGGGACCGGCCGGTCCTCTACAACTCCTGGGAGGCCACCGGGTTCGACGTCGACGAGGCCGGTCAGATGCGGCTGGCCCGGCTGGCCGCCGGCGTCGGCGCGGAGCTCTTCGTCCTGGACGACGGCTGGTTCGGGACCCGCCGCGACGACCGGTCCGGGCTCGGCGACTGGACTCCGCGGCCCGAGGCCTTCCCCCGCGGACTGCGGCCCCTCGCCGACGAGGTGCACCGGCTCGGCATGGCCTTCGGGCTGTGGGTGGAACCCGAAATGGTCAACCGCGACAGCGAGTTGTACCGCGCCCACCCCGAGTGGGTCGTCCACTCGCCCCGGCTCGACGCGACCGAACTGCGCAACCAGCTGGTGCTGAACTTCGGACGCCCCGAGGTCGAGGCGTGGGCCTGGGAGACGCTCGACCGGCTCGTGCGCGAGTACGAGGTCGACTGGCTGAAGTGGGACGCCAACCGGGCCTTCACCGAGGCAGGCTGGGACGGCCATCCCGACCCGGACCGGCTGTGGATCGACCACACCCGGACCGTCCACCGGATCATGGACCGGCTCCGTGCCGCCCACCCCGGTCTGCGCATCGAGGCGTGCGCGGGCGGCGGAGGGCGCGTCGACCTCGGCATGCTCGCCCGCACCGACCAGGCCTGGACCTCGGACAACACCGACCCGGTGGACCGGATCGGGATCCAGCACGGGTTCGGTCAGCTCTTCCCCGCCCAGGCCATGGCCGCGTGGGTCACCGACAGCCCGTGCGGCGCCACCGGCAGGCGGACCCCGCTGCGCTTCCGCTTCCACGTCGCGATGGCCGGAGCGCTGGGGCTCGGCGGGGACCTGGCCTCCTGGAGCGAGGAGGAACTCGCCGAAGCCGCCGGGCTCGTGGCCCGGTACAAACGGATCCGCCCCCTCGTCCAGCGGGGACACCAGTACCGCCTCACCCCGGAGGCGGGGCCCGTGACCGCCGTGCACTACGCGGCGCCCGACGACTCCGGGCACGTGGTCCTCGTATGGCGTCCCTCGGCCCGCTTCGGTCATCCGCCCGCTCCGGTGCGGCTGCCGGCCCTCGATCCGGGAGCGCGGTACGTGGACGAGGACCTGGGCCGGGTCCACAGCGGGGCCGTACTGATCCGCCACGGCATCGATCCGCGGCTGCCCGCCGGCGACCACGCCAGCAGCCTCATCCGGCTCCGCCGGGTCGCCCCCTGAGCCCCACGCGCCTCCACGTGCGCTCAGGCTCCGGTGATGGCGATGACGGACCCGTCGGCGACCGCGGCGGTCAGCAGGGCGTGATCCGCGCCGGTCCGGTCGGCGTAGCGCAGCGCGAAGTCGGCGACGGCACGGTCGAAGGCATCGGCGTTGCCCAGGTATCCCGCGATGGCGATGCGGTCGCCGGAGCGGGCGTGGGCGCGCGCCAGCGCCCGGCCGCACAGCCCGGCGTACTGACCGAGGACCGCCCGGGACATGCTCGCGACATCGGCCGATCCCTTCATGTCGCGCAGCTGCCGGCCGTAGAAGTGGCGCCCTTCGGGGCCGGTCATCCAGCCGAGGAAGATGTCGCTCGTGGCCTGCATGAGCCGCTGACCGGCAACGACCCGGTGACCGTGGTGGTAATGGCCGCCGGCCGGGAGGTGGTCCTGCAGCACGGAGGGACCGGCCTCCTTGATCTGCAGGAAGAGCGGGTCGTCATCGTCGCGGCCGGTGAGCAGCACGACGTGGCAGCGGGTCCCCACGCTCCCGACGCCGACGACCTTGCGCGCCACGTCGACCAGCCGGTAGCGGTCCAGGAGGAGGCGGCGCTCCTCGGGCAGCGTGCCGCGGTACTCGCGGAAGACCTCGGCGACGGCCCGTGAATCCGGCCGGGCCAGTGGTTCCAGCAGGGGCGGGTCGTGGATGATGCGCCGGCCTTCCTCTCGGACCTCGGTCAGCTTCGCCAGGGCGCGCAGGCTGGTGCGGGTCCGGGCGCGCGCCAGTCCGGCCTCGACGCGGCCGCGCAGTTTGGGCTTGCGGATGAGGGGCAGCAGATCGGCGGTGTCGATCCGGTGGTACCAGACGTCCAGCTCGCCCTGCCCGGCGAGCGCCCTCATGTTCTCCCGGTAGGCCCTGGCCGCCGCGAGGGCCGATTCCCGGGCCCAGTCGTCGCCGTGGCCGTTCTGGCGGGCCGCCACCGCGACGCTCGCGGCGAGCCGCTTGACGTCCCACTCGAAGGGGCCGGGCAGGGTCTCGTCGAAGTCGTCGAGGTCGAAGAGCAGGGCACGTTCGGGTGAGGCGAACATGCCGAAGTTCAGCAGGTGCGCGTCCCCGCACAGCTGGACGGTCAGTCCCGTGTCCGGGCCGGCGGCCAGGTCGGCGGCCATGACCGCGGCCGCACCGCGCAGGAACGCGAACGGTGAGGCCGCCATCCGGCCGTAGCGGATCGGGAGCAGTTCCGGGACCCGGCCGGCCGCCTGCCGCCGCAGCACCTCGACGGGATCGGGGCGGTCGGGAGACACGGTCCACTGGCCGTGCGAGGCACGGCTGACGCGCTTGCGGACGGCGCGCCCACGTCGGGACCGCTCGGCCGGACTGCTCATGCTCCGCTCCTTGTCACCGGTCCCCCTCATCCTGGGCGCACCGCGCCCGGCGCGCATGTCACCGCCCGGGCGGGGCGCCCCGGCCTCCGGACCCGTGCCGTATGGGTGAATCTTCAACGTGTCTACGGTGGGCGGGAGTTGGCCGGATCCCGAGGTGACTGCCGTTGCGTGCACATGGCATGATCATTTGGACGTTACTTGTGAGTAACGCCTTCTCTTCCCCCCACCCGAAGGTCATTCCTCCGTGCGCATGCTCGCCCGACGCCTCCTGCTCCCCTGCCTGACGACACTGGCCCTCACCGCCACCGCCTGCTCCTCCCCGGCCCACACCGGTTCCACCGGGGAACCGAAGCACCCCGCCGCGTCCGCCTCGACCACCGCCGGAGACGGTCGACTCGACGTGGCCGCCGCGCCCGAGGGCTCCGCCGCTCCGACGGCCGTGGCCCGCGCCCGGGCGGGCGGGAACAAGCCCGAGAAGTCCTCCCTGAAGGTCGCCTCCTACGACAAGGCGAGCGGCCGCGCCGTCATATCGGCCACCCCGCAGGAGCACACCGGCTCCCCGAACCCCGTGGCCGTGGCCGTGGACGACGTCATCGCCAGCGCACCGGCGCCCGGCGCCCCCGACGGCCTCCTGGCGAAGGTCACCGAGGTCGTCGGGAAGACCGACCGCGGCACCGAGGTGAAGACCGCTCCCACCACGCTGGCCTCCGTCCTCAAGGAGGACAAGGCCGACGGCGCGGTCCCGGTCGACCCGGCCTCGGTCACCGTGGAGCCACTGATGAAGGGCGTCACCTTCTCCTGGGCGAAGGGCCAGGGCCTGCGCTCCGGGCCCAAGGGAGCGGAACTGCCCCTCGGCAGCCTGCGCCTCGACGTGAACGCCGCGGTGGACACCGCCGAGGGTGCGCCCGCGTCTGCCGGCGCCTCCGTGTCGGGCTTCGTGCAGCTCGCTCCCAAGGTGGAGTTCGCGTACGACGGCACGCCCGGCGGCGGCGCGGGCCCGCACTCCGCCTTCCTCGGGATGAGCGGCGACTGGTCCTCCCAGTGGGAGCTGAAGGGCCGCGCCGCCGCGAGCACCGGAGCGCCCAAGCGGATCCCCTTCGCCACGCTCCGCAGCGCTCCCGTGATCCAGGTGGGCCCCGTGCCCGTCGTCGTCAACCTGAGCCTGACCTGCTACGTCCAGGTGGAGGCCGACGGGCGGGTCACCCTCGACGTGCGGCAGGACGTCAAGGGGGACTTCCGGGTCGGCGGCGCCTACGCGGCGGGCAAGGGTTGGACCCCGGTCAGCACCTCTGCCGTGAAGAGCTCGCCGGTCAAGGCGGCCGTCACCGCAACCGGGCGGGTCAAGGGCGCCCTCGGCGCGGAGGCCTCCGTCGGTCTGTACGGAGCCGTCGGCGTCAGTGCCGATTTCGCCCCCTACCTGCGCGGCGAGGCCGACGCCAAGGCGGCCGCCTCCACCGACGGCAAGGCCTCGGCATCCGGCGCCTGGGCCCTCTACGGCGGCTTCGACCTGAGCGGACAGCTCCACCTCCAGCTGTCCCTGTTCGGTACGCCGGTCTTCGAGCGCCGCATCCCGCTCGGCTCCCTCAACCGGGAGTGGCCCCTCGCGGGCGGCAGCGTCGCCCGGTAACCCGCCGCGGCCCGGCAGGACTTCGTGTGCGACCCGTCCCCCCGTGCCCGGATGCGGGGCTACGCTCCAGAGGATGGAACGCTCAGAGGTACTCAAGCGAGTGATCGGCATCCTCACCGAGGCCCAGGAGATCCGCCGGGCCGCCGAAACCGGAGAGGACGCCGACGGCCACGACGACGACCTGGCGGCGACGGCCGGAGTGGCCACGACGCTCCTGAACGAGATGCTGCCGTCGATCAGCGTGCCGGCCGACGCGTCTCCGCAGCAGGTGGCGACTCTGGTGGCCGAGGCCCTCGGCCCGGCGCTGCACACCATGGTCTCCGGATTCAGCCTGGCGTTCACCAGCCTCGCCATCGCGCACGACAGCGGGCGGACGGACACCTCGGCCATCGAGGTGCTCCGGGAACTCGCCCTGGAGATCGAGGCGGGGACCTACGACGAGGGTCCGTAGACCCCCGCACCGGTCCGGCTTCAGCCGCCCGCCGGGCGCGAGCGCCCGGCGGGCGGACCCGTCGGCTCAGGCATCAGCTGTCCCGGATGGCTGCGGCGGCGCCGCAGCCAGAGGTACAGCAGCAGACAGGGCAGCAGCAGTCCGGCGAGGGTGAAGACCAGGAACGCCGTGAAGCCGGAGATGTGGCCGACCATCCACCCGAAGTTCTGCCCGAAGAACCCGACGACGAAGGACAGCGGCAGGAACACCGACGCGAGGACGGTGAGCCGCTCCATCGTGGCGCTCTGCCGGAGGTTGATCTTGTTCTGTTCGACGGAGATCACCGCGATGTTCGCCTCCAGCACGGTGGTCAGGAGGTCGCGCTGGGCGGCGACCTCCTCGTTGACCAGCAGCAGGTGGTCGTGGACGTCGCGGATGTAGGGCAGGAGCGTCGGCGGTGACTTCCCCGGCTGCAGGCGCCGCGCGAGCACGGCGAGCAGGGGGTGCACCGCCCGGTAGAAATCGGTGGCCTCGCGGCGCAGGGAGTAGATCCGTTCGGTCGGGGCGACCGCTCCGGAGAACACCGTGGCCTCGATCTGCTCGATGTCGCGTTCGAGCTCCCCTACCACCGGTGCGTAGCTGTCGACGACCTGGTCGAGGATCGCCCACAGCGTGGAGGCGCTGCCGGTCTTCAGCAGCTCGGGGCGGGCTTCGAGCCGACTGCGGGCACCGTGCAGCTCGCTCGCGATGCCCTGGCGGACGGTGATCACGAAGTGTTCGGCGAGGAAGACGCTGATCTCGCCGGTGTCGATCTCCTCGCGTTCGTCGTCGTAGCGCGCCGTGCGCAGGATGATCAGCTCGGTGCCGTCCTCGTACTGCTCGGCCTTGGGCCGCAGGTGGTAGGCCGTGGCGTCCTCGACCGCCAGCTCGTGGAGCCCGAAGATCTCCCGTACCCGGGCCAGCTCCTCGGGGCCCGGCTCGAAGATGCCCAGCCAGACGAAGCCGCCCATCCCGCAGCGCGCGGCCGCCTGCTCCAGCGGCATCGCGCCCTCGTGCTGCCGGCGCCCGTCCCGGTAGTGTGCGCAGTCGACGATCACGGCCTTCCTCCCTCATGATCGCGGGCGGTCCCCTCTGTTCAGGAAACCTCGGGGACGAAGGGGAAGTAGTCGTCGCCGGTGCCCGCCGGGATGACGGTGTAGCTGGCCTCGGGGAGCTCGTTCCAGACGCCGGGCAGGTCTCCCAGCGGCTCGGAGACCACGATGCGGGAGGTGTCCGACACGTTGCTCAGGTAGTCCACGTCCGGATACAGACGACGTACGGTCTCGGCCTTGCTGCTGTAGAACAACGACCGCGTCTTTCCCTGACTGGAGTAGCGGAAGGCCCACACGCGGGTGCCGTCGCTGACCGCCACCGTCATCTGCAGGGGGTCGGCGACGCCGTGCTGCTCGCCGAGCCGCTCCACGAGACCCGCCATCCTGGCGACCGCGCCCGGAACGTCCTGGTCCAGACCGAACGTCACCGCGAGGTAGAACATCACCTCCGAGTCCGTGGAGCCCTCGATGGACGGGAACAGGGCGGGATCGACCGCCATGTACAGGTCGCGCTGCAACCGCTCGAATTCGGAGATGGCTCCGTTGTGCATCCACAGCCACCGGCCGTGGCGGAACGGATGGCAGTTGGTCTGCTGGATGGCCGAGCCCGTAGAGGCCCGGACGTGCGCGAAGAACAGGGGTGAACGCACGTGGGCGGCGAGTTCCTGGAGGTTGCGGTTGTTCCAGGCGGGCCCCACGTCCCGGAAGATCGCCGGTGTCCTGTCGCCGTCCGCGGAGTACCACCCGATGCCGAAGCCGTCGCCGTTCGTGGATTCCACGCCCATCCGGGCGCGCAGGCTCTGGTTGATCAACGAGTGCTCCGGGCGGTACAGCAGCGTGTCGAGGAGCACCGGCGAGCCGTAGAAGGCCAGCCAGCGACACATGCGCATCACCTCTTTCGTGGCCGGCTTCGAGCCTAACCCCGCATGCGCTCGCGCCGCCGCAGGCACGGCTCCGGCTGCGCGGTCCAGGTGATCACCACGCGTTCCGGTGTACGTACGGTGACCAGCCGGCCCCGCCCGCGCCCCCGGCCCCGGGCGTCGGGCCCGGGGCCGGTGTCGTGGTGCGCGGTCCGCTCGGTTCAGCCGTGCTTCGGGCCCACCCAGCGCGTCCCCTTCCCGCTGTCCTTCTCGGGCTGCTGCGGGCGGTCGAGGCGGCTGGCCTCGTCCGTGTCGGCGGCCGCCGTGCGCCGGTCGTCCTGACGGGTGCTGTGCGGCTTGCGGCGCCGGGCCTGCTCACCCTCGTCGTGCAGCGGCACCCCTCCTGCTCCACCCTGCTCGTCCATCGTGGGCCTCCTCCCGTTCCGGACCCCCGCGAGGCGGCTGCCCGGCTGCGCTCCCCCGAAACCCTGGACCTGCTCAGAGCATGACGTGCTTGGCCTGCGTGTATTCCAGGAGGCCGGTCAGGGAGAGGTCGCTGCCGTAGCCGGAGTGCTTGACTCCGCCGTGGGGCATCTCGGAGACGGTGGTGCCGTGGGTGTTCACCCAGACGATGCCGGTGTGCAGGGCGCGGCTGGCGTGCATCGCCCGGTCGTGGTCGGTGGTCCAGACGCTCGCGGCCAGGCCGAAACGGACGCCGTTGGCGAGGTGCAGGGCCTCGGCCTCGTCGGTGAAGGACTGGACGGTCACGACGGGGCCGAAGATCTCCTCCTGCACGATCTCGTCGTCCTGGCGGCACCCCGCGACGACGGTGGGCTCGTGGAAGAAGCCGGGGCGCGGGAGCCGGGCGCCGCCGGTGACGACCTCGGCGTGGGCCGGCAGCCGTTCCAGCAGCCCCTGGACCGACGCGAGCTGGGCAGCGCTGTTGAGGGGGCCGAAGGCCGCCTGTCGGTTCGGCGGGGAGGTGGCCGCCGCGGTGAAGGCCGCGAGGAACGCTTCGTACACCCGGTGGTGCACGAGGAGCCGGGTGGGCGCGGTGCAGTCCTGGCCGGCGTTGTAGTAGGCGACCTCGGCCAGTGTCGCGGCGGCGGCCTCGACGTCCGCGTCCTCGTGGACGATGACCGGGGCGTTGCCGCCGAGCTCCAGGTGGACCCGCTTGAGGCCGGCCGCCGCGGCCGCGGCGATCTCCCGCCCGGCCCGTACGCTGCCGGTGACCGCGATCAGGGCGACCTCGGGGTGGGCGGTGAGCTCCCGGCCGGTGTCGCGGTCCCCGCACACGACGTTGAGCACGCCGGGCGGGAGGTGGGCGGCCGCGATCCGGGCCAGGAGGACGGCCGAGGAGGGGGTGGTGTCGGCGGGTTTGAGCACGGTGGTGTTCCCGGCGGCGAGGGCCGGCGCGATCTTCCACGCCGCCATCATCAGCGGGTAGTTCCAGGGTGTGATCTGGGCGCAGACGCCGACCGGTTCGCGGCGCAGCAGGGAGGTGCGGCCCTCGGTGTACTCGGCCGCGGCGGCGCCCGGCAGATTGCGTGCGGCGCCGGCGAAGAACCGTACGGCGTCGGCGATGGCGGGCAGTTCGTCGCTCCGGAACCGCTCGGCCGGCTTGCCGGTGTCCGCCGTCTCGGCGGCCGTCAGCTCGTCCGCGTACGCCTCGATCGCGTCCGCGATGCCGAGCAGGGCGCGCTGGCGCGCGGCCGGGGTGGTCGCGGACCAGCCGGGGCGCGCCGCTGCCGCCGCCGCGCAGGCGGCGTCCGTGTCGGCGCGGCCGGAGCGGGGGGCGCGGCCGTGGACCTGGCCGGTGGCCGGGTCGATCAGTTCCATGGTCTCGCCGGAGGCGGCGGGTCGGTCGGCGCCGCCGATGTGGTTGCGGAGGGCGTCAGCCACGGCTCAGCACCTCCTGCGCGGCGCCCCGTCCGGTGCGTACGGCGCCCTCCATGTAGCCGGCCACCCACTGGTCGGAGCCGCAGACGTAGAAGGGCGGTTCGTGGGTGCCGTGGAGGGGCCCGACGGCCATCACGTCGCCGGGGGTCCACTGGGTGACGTAGCCCTGGGTCCACGGATCGGTGCCCCACAGCCGCAGGTGGGTGGCGAGCGGGCGGTGGGCCTCCTCCCCGTAGAGGCGGGCGATCTCGGCCAGCAGCTCGGGGGCGCGCAGCGGGCCGGGCATGCCGAGCAGTACGCCGTAGCGTTCGGGCGGGACGAGGGCTGAGAGGATGCCGTCGCTCTGCGGCCAGGTGCTGCCGAGGACCCCCTCGCACTCGGAGAGTCCGCTCAGGCCCCGCTCCCGCCAGAACGGGGTCTCGTAGGCGGCGGTGAACTTGGCGGCGAGGGCGTGGCGTTGGCGGTGGAGGGAGGCGAGGCGGGCCTCGGAGACTCCGCTGACGGCGACCGAGCGGAGCGGGCCTGCGGGCAGGGCGCTGACGACGGCCGCGGCGGTGAGGGTCTCGCCTCCCGCGATCCGTACGGCGCAGCCCCGGGGCCGGCGTACGGCGACCGCCTCGACGGGTGCGCCGGTACGGATGCGCGCGCCGAGGGCCTCGGCCATGCGCAGGGCGACGGTGGCCGAGCCCTCGGCGACCCGCAGGCCCTCCCAGGCCTCGTAGTCGTAGTGGCCGGGGCCGGGCACGGCGGCGTTCTTGCGCAGGGCGGCGAGCAGGGAGGTGCGCTCGTACGAGCCGTCGGCGAGGGCGAGCTGGCCGATCTCCCAGAGGCGTACGACCGCCGGGCCGGCCCCCTGGGAGCGGAGCCAGTCGGCGACGGAGAGCCGGTCGAGCGCGGTGGCGTCGGGGTGGGACCACGGGTCGTCGGGGTCGACGGTCCGGGCGAGCTCGGTGAAGGCGGCGGTGGCCTTCCGGTGGCAGGCGTCGTCCCCGGGCCGGAACCAGTGGGGCGGGTCCCCGGCGGAGATCCCTTCGGGGGTGGCGCGGGCGAGGGCGCCGGGTTCGGCGACGTAGCTGGGGACGAGGGTGAGGCCCAGTTCGGCGGCGAGGGCCGTGTAGGCGGTGTGGGCCCGGCCTACGACTTCCCCGCCGAGCTGGACGAGCCTGCCGCCCTGGAGTTCGGTCTGTTCGACGCGTCCGCCGACGCGGTCGCGGGCCTCCAGGACGAGTACGTCGGCTCCGCCGGCGGCGAGGTCGCGTGCGGCGCTGAGACCGGCGAGGCCGGCGCCGAGCACGATGACGTCGTGGTTCATGGGGTGCCTCCGGTCAGGCGTCGGCGTGGTCGAGGACCAGGCAGTGTTCGGGCTTCCAGGCGATCTCGACCTGTTCGCCGCCGCTCCAGCGGTCCTCCATGCGGGAGCGGACGGTGTTCTGTTCCAGCACGGACACCGTGACGCCGGGGGCGAGTTCGATGAGGTAGGTGGTGGTGGGGCCGGAGTAGACGGTCTCGCGGACGACCCCGCCGACGGTGGCCATGCCCGGTTCGAAGTCGGAGAGCCAGATCTTCTCGGGGCGGATCGACAGGCTGACGCGGCTCCCGTCGGGGACGCCGGGCCGGGTGCCGACGGGCAGGGCGGGGCCCTCGTCGAGGACGACCCGGCCGGCGCGGTAGGTGCCGGGGACCAGGTTGGAGGTGCCCATGAAGGAGGCGACGAAGCGGCTCGTCGGGCGCTCGTACACGTCCTCGGGCGTGCCGCACTGCTCGATGCGGCCCTCGTTCATGACGGCGAGGCGGTCCGACATGGTCAGGGCCTCGTCCTGGTCGTGGGTGACGAAGACGAAGGTGATGCCGACCTCGCGCTGGATCTGCTTGAGCTCGATCTGCATCTGGCGGCGGAGCTTGAGGTCGAGGGCTGCCAAAGGCTCGTCCAGCAGCAGGACTTGGGGCCGGTTGACCAGGGCGCGGGCCAGGGCGACGCGCTGGCGCTGCCCGCCGGAGAGGGTGGGCGGCTTGCGGGCGGCCAGTCCACCGAGCTGTACGAGGTCGAGCATGTCGGCGACCCGCCGGCGGATCTCGGCGCGGGCGACTCCCTTGCGCTTGAGTCCGAAGGCCACGTTGTCGGCGAGCGAGAGGTGGTCGAAGAGGGCGTAGCTCTGGAAGACGGTGTTGACGTTGCGCTTGTTGGGCGGAAGGCCGGTGACGTCCTCGCCGTCGAGCAGGACGCTGCCTTCCGTGGGGTCGGCGAAGCCTCCGGTCATCCGCAGCAGGGTGGTCTTCCCGCAGCCGGAGGGGCCGAGCAGGGAGAAGAACTCGCCCTGCGCCATGTCGAGTTCGACCTCGCGCACGGCGTAGCCGCCGCCCGCGCCGGGGTACTGCTTGCTCACGCGGTCGAGCCGTACGGCGGGGGTCGGGTGCACGGGTGTCGGGTACATGGGGATCACTTCCCGGAGAGCAGGTCGAGGCCGCCGCGGCGCCCCATCAGGCGCGGTATGGCGAGTGCGAGGACGATCAGGGCGACGGATCCGGCCAGCATGAGCGTGCCCACGGCGTTGATGGTGGGCTGGACGCCGAACCTGATGGCCGAGTAGATGCGGACGGAGAGCGGCTGCGGGTCGACGCCGGTGGTGAAGTAGGCGAGGACGAAGTCGTCGAAGACCAGGGCGAAGATCAGCACGGCGGAGGCCAGGATGCTGGGGAGCAGCGCGGGCAGGGTCACGAGGAAGAGGGCCTGGCGGCGGGTGGCGCCGAGGTCCATCGCGGCCTCTTCGACCTCCGCGTTGAGGGCGGCTATGCGGGAGCGCAGGATGACCGTCACGTAGGAGATGGAGAAGGTGATCTCGGCGAGCATCACGGTGGTGGTGGACAGGGTGATGCCGAGGCCTTTGAAGAGCATCATCGCCGCGACGCCGGTGACGATCTCCGGTGTGATCAGCGGGACGAGCATGACGAGGCCGGCGAGGGATCCGAGCCGGGAGCGGGCGCGGACCAGGCCCAGGGCCAGGGTCACGCCGAGGACGAGCGAGCCGGCCATGGCGACCAGGGACACCTGGAGGCTCATGCCGAGCGAGCCGATCAGTACGTCGTCGTGGAGGAACTCCCGGTACCAGCGGAGGCTGAACCCGTCGAAGACGGTGAGGGACTTCTGCGCGTTGAAGGAGAAGAGGGTGACGACGGCGACGGGGAGGTAGAGCAGCGCGAAGAAGAGCACGGTGACGGCGATGGCGAAGCGGGGCCGGCGATCGGCTCCTCGGCCGCGGCTCCGGGGGAGCTTCATCGGGCCGCCTCCGCCTCGTCCTTGCGGGCGCGCCGCAGGTATCCCAGCATGCCGAGCAGCAGGACCGCCATCAGCAGCATGGTCAGGGCCGAGCCCAGCGGCCAGTTCTGGCCTTGGAAGAACTTGTCCTGGATCAGGTTGCCGATCATGATCTGGTCGGGGCCTCCCATGAGCTGTGCGCTGACGAAGTCACCCATGGCGGGCAGGAAGACGAGGACGCTGCCGGCCGCGGCGCCCTGCCGGGTGGCGGGGACGGTGACGAAGAAGAAGGTCCGCAGGGGGCCTCCGTAGAGGTCGCGTCCGGCCTCGATGAGCGAGGTGTCCATGCGTTCCATGGCCGCGTACAGCGGGATGATCATGAAGACGACGAACCCGTAGACGAGTCCGGCGATGACGCCCGGGCCGGTCTGGAGGATCTTGGTGCCGTCGTCGGCGAGGCCGATCGAGCGCAGGGCCCTCAGCAGCGGCCCGTCGTCGGAGAGGACGACCGACCACCCGTACATGCGCACCAGGTAGTTGGCGAAGAACGGTACGACGATCGCCGCGATCAGCAGGTTCTTGAAGCGGCCGCCGCGCAGGGCGATGGCGTACGTGACCGGGTAGGCCACCGCCAGGCAGATGATGCAGGTGATCAGCGCGTAGCCGAGGGAGCGCAGCAGGACGGTCCGGTAGGCCGGGTCGGCGAGCGCGGCGAAGTTCTCGAAGTTGAGCCCGAAGCGCGGGTTTCCGAGCGGGTCGGTGGTGCCGAAGGCGAGGGTGGCCACCAGGAGGAGCGAGGCGACGAGGAAACCGGTCATCCAGAGGGTGCCGGGGAGCATGAGCCCGCTCCACAGTCTGGCCTCCGAGGCCGCCGGGCCGCCGCGCGGCGCGCGGGCGGCTCCGGATCGGTTGCGTCGGGGCATGTCAGCCGGCCTTCACGTCGGTCCAGGCGGCGTCGCGGCGTTGTTCGCCCTTCACCGTGACGTTGCGGAAGTAGTGGTCGTCCTTGAGGTCGTCGGCCGTCACCAGGCACTGGGGGAACGGTTCCACGAGCGCGGAGTAGGTGTCCTCGGTCCCCCGCACCGGCATCGGGTAGCCGATGTACTCGATGTTCTTCTTCACGTTCTCCGGGCGGAGCATGTAGTCGATGAAGAGCATCGCGGTGCCGGGGTGCTCCGCGCTCGCGGGAATGGCGTAGCAGTCGGAGTTGACGGGGGCGCCCTCCTTGGCGACCTCGAAACCGAAGACGGCGGGGTCCTCGGCCTGGGCCAGCATCGCGGCCATGTCCCCGCTCCACGCCTGGGTGATGTCGGCGTTGCCGTTGAGCAGGTTGTTGTAGCTGTCGCTGGAGAAGCCGCGCAGGCGGGGCCGGAGCGAGTGCAGGGTCTCGGTGACCCGTGCGAGCTCGTCCGGGTCCTCGGTGCTGAGGCCGACGCCGGCCTTGAGCGCGCCCATGCCGAGCACCTCGTCACGGTCGTCGAGCACGAAGACCTTGCCCTTGGCCTGCTCGTTCCACAGGTCGCCCCAGGATCCGGTCAGGTCCCCGAGCCGGTCACGGCGCCAGCCGATGCCGGTCTTGTACATGGTGAAGGGGACGGTGTGCCGGGAGCCCGGGTCGTACCAGGGGTTGGCGAAGTAGTCGTAGCCGCCGAACACGGCTTCCGCGTTCTTCAGCCGGGCGTGGTCGATCGTGCGGAGCTTGCCTCCGGTGGCGAGGCGCTGCGCCCACTTCGCCGTGGGGAAGACGATGTCGTAGCGGTTGCCGGCATTGAGCTTGGCGGCCATGCCTTCCATCGAGTCGTAGTTCGACTGGATGACCTTGACGCCGTACTCCTTCTCGAAGCCTTCGAAGACGGCCGGGTCGACGAAGTCGGCCCAGTTGAAATAGACCAGGTCGCCGTCGACCTTGACGTCGATCGGGGTCTCCTCGGCCGCCTTGCCGGCCGGATCGTCACCGGACGCGAATCCGCATCCGGCCGCGGTGAGGCCGAGGGCCGTGGCGGTGCCGGCCCGGAGGAAGGAGCGTCTGGTCAGGGAGTGTGCCTCGGGGGACATCGGGGTCCTCTCCGTAGGGGGGCCGTGGGGAACGGCGGGGCTCGAACGAACGGTGCTTCGGGGCGTGGGGGGTTGCTGCCGTGCTGCTCGGTACGGTCGTGCCGTATGCGGTCGCGCCGGTGCGCGGGTGCGCCCGGTGCGGGTTCCTCCCGGGGACGTGGTCCTCCCGGGTGGGTTCCTGGGTCGGGTTCGCGGGGCGGTTCCCGGGGCGGTTCCCGGGGCGGGCGCCGATCAGGGACGGGTGTCGGCGGCGAGGTCGGCCCGGATGCGGGCGGCGAACCAGCCCACGGCCGATTCGCGGCGGGAGAGGGGCCCGGGTTCGAACCCGGGAGTGGTGAGCCCCTTCTGCACGCGGGCGACCAGCTCGGCGTCCTCGTCGTTGGTGATCCAGCCGATGTGGATGTTCAGGCGCCGGGCCAGTCGGGTGCGCGGGCCCGTGCCGCGGCGCGTGTAGAACGCTCCCGGAACCGCGACGCGGTCCACGGCCGTCGGGATCGCGGTCCAGGCGAGCACGTGGTCGGGGTAGAAGTCGATGAGGGTGTTCGGATAGATGACGGCGTACCGCCAGACCCGGCGGTCGGCCTCGGCGAGGCCCGGCATGGGCGCGGCGATGCGCTGGTAGAGGCGTTCGGCCCAGTTCGAGGACGGCTTGTCCCGCAGGGGTGACGCGAACAGGGCGTAGGACTCGTCCAGTTCGCAGGTGTAGCCCTGGTAGTCGAGCAGCCGCATCAGTCCGGGGTGGGCCACCGGGACGTGGTAGCCCTCCAGGTAGTTGTCGACCGCCACCTTCCAGTTGGCTTCCTGGACCTCGGCGCGGGCCAGGTCGTGGATCCGGTCGCGGCCGACCGGGACGAGGTCCGCGTCGGCGTAGTGGCCGACGGCCTCGGCGAGTCCGGCGCAGCTCTTGGCGAGCGGTACGGCGTCCATGTCGAGGTTGACGAAGACGAAGCCGAGGAAGGATTCGACGCGGGCCGGGAACAGGCCGAGGCTCGGTTTGTCGAGGCAGGGGATCTGCCGGGCTTCCGGGGCGCCGACCAGACTCCCGTCGAGGCGGTAGGTCCAGCCGTGGTAGGGGCAGCGGATCGCCTTGCCGTCCGGTTCGGGGGCGGTGACCAGGCGCGTTCCGCGATGGCGGCACACGTTGAGGTGGGCGGCCAGGGAGCCGTCCTCCGTGCGGACCACCAGGACCTCCCGGCCCGCCACCGCGGCGGCGAGCCTGGCTCCGGTGGCCGGCAGGTCGGATTCGTGGCAGACGAGCTGCCACGACCTGGCGAAGACGTGCTCCGTCTCCGCGGCGGCGGTGTCGGGATCGGTGTAGTAGCGGGCCGGCAACGCGGGGCCGGGAACGTCCCGGCCGGGCGGGCCGAGCTGGGTTTCGGGGGCTCTGGACTGCATCGGATGACTCCTCCGTGCCTGCCGTGCGGCGATCGGTGTCCGCGGTCGGTGTCGAGGCCGAACCGGTTACGGCATGACGGTCCGGACGGACGCCGGAAACTCGCTGACCGATTGGACAGTCAGATTGCTGGCTCGTTTCCGTCGGGTCAAGACTTGTGCGCTGACCGATCGGTCAGCTAGCGTCATTCGTGGCTGACCGATCGGTCAGTGAGCGTGCCGCCTGTCGCCTTTCCGGCATGTGCGAGGTTCGTCCCGCGTAGGCCTTCTCTACGCGGGCCCCGCAAGCCGGCCGGCCCCGCCCCGAATGTCACCCGGGCCCGCATCAACCGCACGGCCTTCCTCACCTGCACCGCATGCACTGGTTGCACCACCGGCATGGCCCGCACCACGTGCATTGCCTGCACCAGCTGCAGTGCTTGCCCTGCACGCATTGCCCGCACCGCCCGCACCACCCGCAAACCTTTCGCACCGAGTGCCATCGCCCGCACCGCGTGCACCACCCATCCCACTCCTCGCGGAGGCACGCATGAGCGGTCGTCGGCGTTTGGACTGGCTCGGGCTCACCCCCGAACCCGAGCGGGAGCTCCCCGTGGCGCTCGCCGCCCTGCGCGCTTCGGCGCGTACGGAGCGGGCCGAGCCGGCAGAGCTGGCCGCCGCCGAGCGGCGGCGCGTGGAACGGCTCGTACTGCACGGCAGCCGGCACGGCTGGCTCCGCTACCTGGCCGAGGTCACCGAGCTGGTGACCACGGCCGCCGCCGGCGCGGAGCAGGTCGACCGCGCGGCCGCCCTGCACGCCGCCGAGGTGGTCCTCGACCACCACCGCATGCTCATCGGCCTCCCGGGACCGGAATACGACCGCACGGCCCGGGACCGCACGGCCCTCGAACGCGCCGTACGGCACCTGCGCACCGACCCCCGGACAGGAACCAGCCGATGACCACCATCCGACTCCCCACGACCCGGCTTCCCCGCTCCGTACTCGGAACGGCACCGGGTGTGACGGAGAGCGCCGAGGCCTACCGCGCCACCGGCGGCTACGCCGGCACCACCGGACCGGACGAACTGCTGCGCCACCTCGACGCGTCCGGTCTGCGCGGGCGGGGCGGGGCCGGCTTCCCGGCCGCCGTGAAGCTGCGCGCCGTCCGCGACCGGGGCGGCGTCCCGGTGGTGGTGGCGAACGGCGAGGAGGGCGAGCCCGGCTCGGTCAAGGACCGCTGGCTGCTGCGGGCCAGGCCCCACCTGGTCCTCGACGGCCTGGCCCACGCCGCCGCGGTCACCGGCGCCGTACGCGGCTACGTCTACCTCTCCGACCCGCAAGCGGCCGCATCCGTCCGCCGGGCCCTCGCCGAGTGCGGGTCGCACCTGCCCGTGGAGGTCGTCGAGACCGACCACGCCTATGTGGCGGGCGAGGAGAGCGCGGTCGTCCGCCGGATCGACGGCGGACCCGCTCTGCCCACCTCCAAACCGCCCCGGCCGTTCGAGCGGGGCGTCGGGGGCGCGCCGACCCTGGTCTCCAACGTCGAGACCCTCGCCCGGATCGCCCTCACCGCCGCACACCCCGGGCTGCGCCGCGGCATCGCCCGCTCCACCCTGGTGACGCTGTCAGGCGGGCACGCGACCCCCGTGCTCACCGAAGTCCCCTACGGCGTCCCCCTGCGCACCCTGGCGGCCCGGCACGGCACCCCCGCCCCGGCCGGGGCCCTGATGGGCGGACTGTTCGGCGGGCTCGTCGACGCCCACGTCCTGGACCTCCCCCTCGAACCCGGCGCGCTCGCCGCGGCGGGCACCGCGCTGGGCTGCGGGGCGATCCGCTTCCTCGCCTCCGGTGCCTGTCCGGTCGCCACCGCCGCCGATGCCGTCGGCCACCTCGCCGCCGAGAGCGCCCGGCAGTGCGGGGTGTGCGTCTCCGGGACCGCCGCGATCCGCGACACCGTGCACGCCCTCGCCGCGGGCACGGCCGACCCGGACGCCCCGGCCCGGCTGGAGCGGTGGTCGCAGGGTCTGCCCGGGCGCGGCGCGTGCGGACTGCTCGACGCGGCCGCGGCCACCGCCGGCAGTCTCCTGCGCGCCTTCCCCGAACGGGTCCGGTCGCATCTGCGCGGGCCGTGCCCCGACTGCGCCGGCACGGCGGGCGGCGACGGTCGCGGGCGCCGTCTGGCCGTGCCCGTACCCGAGGTCGCCGCCGCACCCCCGTCCCCCGGTCCCGTCTCCCGTTGGCCGTTGCCCGTCGGCCCCAGCCCGTACTGAAAGGGACGTCATGAAACTCCTGCTGGACTCCACCCGCTGCCAGGGCTACGGACTGTGCCAGGAACCCGCGCCCGAGCTGATCGAACTCGACGAATGGGGCTACGCGAAGGTCATCGCCATCGCCGTCCCGCCCGGCAGCGAGGAAGCGGCCCGCGCCTGCGCCGCGAGCTGCCCCAATTCCGCCCTCCGAGTGGAGAAGTGACATGGGACGCGATCTGACCGCGCTCTTCGACCCCCGCTCCGTCGCCGTCGTCGGCGCCAGCAACGACCCCGCGAAGTACGGCCACGCCGTCGCCTCCCAGGCGCTCCGCGCCGGCGCGCGCCGCCCGGTGCACCTGGTGAACCGGCGCGGCGGCACCGTCCTCGGCAAGCCGGCCGCGCCGTCGCTCGCCGCGATCGGCGAGCCGGTCGACCTGGTGGTGGTCTCCGTACCCGGCAGCGGCTTCGAGGCCGCCGTCGAATCCGCCCTGGCCTGCGGGGCGAAGGCGATCGTCGCCATCACCGCGGGCTTCGCCGAGGCCGGCCCGGCGGGACTGGCCCGCCAGCGCGCGGTCGTCGCCCGGGTCCGGGAAGCCGGGGCCGTCCTCGTCGGGCCCAACTGCCTCGGCATCGCCGACAACACGACCGAGCTCTACCTCGCCTCGGACCGCTTCGCGCCCGGCGGCGTCGCCCTGCTGAGCCAGAGCGGCAACCTCGCCCTCGAACTCCAGCTCCGCGGCGCCCCGCACGGCCTCGGCTTCTCCCGGTTCGTCTCCCTCGGCAACCAGGCCGACGTCACCCTCGTCGACCTCGTCGAGGACTGCGCCCGGCACGAGGCCACCGCCGCGATCGCCGTGTACGCCGAGGACTTCGGCGACGGCAGGGCCTTCGCCCGGGCCGCCGCCGCGGCGGGCAAGCCGGTGGTCCTGCTCACCGCCGGGCGCGGCACCGCCTCCGCGCGCAGCGCCCAGTCCCACACCGGGGCGCTCACCACCTCGGCGGACGTGGTCGCGGCCGCCTGCCGCGACGCCGGGGTCGAACTCGTGCGCACGCCGCGGGAGATGACGGTCGTCCTGGCGGCGCTGAGCGCGGGGGCCCGTACGAAGGGCCGGCGTACGGCGGTGTTCACCGACGGCGGCGGGCACGGCGCGGTCGCCGCCGACGCGGCCGAGGACGCCGGGCTCGACGTACCGGAACTCGGCGGCATGACGCAGGACAGGCTGCGGGCCGTGCTGTGGGAGCAGTCCTCGGTCGGCAACCCGGTGGACCTGGCCGGGATGGGCGAACAGCGGCCCCTGTCGTACGCGGACACGGTCGGGGAACTCCTCGCCGCCGACGAGGTCGACGCCGTCCTGATGACCGGCTACTTCGGCGGGTACGCCGCCTCCGAGGGCGGTCTGGGCGGCGGACCGGCCGGTGCCTCCGTACTCGCCGACGGCGAGACCCGGGCCGCGAAGGAGATCGCCCGGCACCTCGCGTCCGCGGCGAAGCCCCTGGTCGTGCAGTCGATGTACCCCGGGTCGCCGAGCTGCCGGGTGCTGGCCGAGGCCGGGGTCCCGGTGTTCTCCGCCACCGAGGACGCCGCCCGCGCGCTGGCCGCGATCACCGGGCGGGCGGCCGCGCCCGCGCCCGGGATCGCCCCGCTGCCCGCCCCGGCCGTGGAGCTGGGGGACCCCGGCTACCACGGGGTGCGGGCGCTGCTGGCCGCCGCGGGGGTGCCGTTCCCGGCGGCCCGCGAGGTCGTCGACGAGTCGGAACTACTGGCGGCGGCCTCGGACTTCGAGGGTCCGTACGTGCTCAAGGCGCTGCACCTGCTGCACAAGTCCGACGCCGGCGGTGTGGCCCTGCGGCTGCCCGACCGGGCCGCGCTGCTGGCCGCGTACCGGGAGATGCACGCCCGGCTCGGTGCCGCCGCCTACTCGGTGGAGGCGATGGCCGACCTCTCCGACGGCATCGAGCTGATCGTCGGGGTGAACCGGGACCCCCGGTTCGGGCCGGTGGCCATGGTCGGGCTGGGCGGCGTGCTCACCGAGACCCTGCGCGACGTGGCGTTCGCCCTGGCACCCGTACCGGCCGCGCGGGCCGAGCAACTGCTCCGGGGCCTGCGGACGGGCGCGCTGCTGGACGGCGTACGGGGCGGGCCGGCGGTGGACGTGGCCGCCGCGGCCGCCGTGATCGAGCGGATCACCGAGGTGGCCGCCGCACATCCGGAGATCGCCGAACTGGAGGTCAACCCGCTGCTGGTGCGCCCGGACGGGGCACTGGCCCTGGACGCCCGGGCCGTCCTGGGCTGAGGCCCGCAAAGATCCCCCCTTCCCGCTTCCCGAAGGAAAGCAAGAGGACCATGGACTTCCGCTACACACCCGAGCAGACCGAGCTCAAGACCCGCGCCGCCGCCTACACGCACCTCCTGATGACGTACGAGGACCGGTCCGAGGAGGCGGGCGGGCCGCTGCCCGCCGAGACGGTCCGCGAGCTGACCCGCGCCGCGATCGACGCCGGCGTCTACGCGATCAACATGCCCGCCGAATGGGGCGGCGCCGGGCTGTCCCTGCTCGACCAGGTCATCGTCGAGGAGGAGTTCGGCAAGGTCACCAACTGCCTCTGGGACATCCCGTGGCGGCCCGCGAACGTCCTCGCGTACGGCACGGAGGCGCAGCGGGAGAAGTACCTGCTGCCCGTCATCCGCGGCGAGCGGTTCGACGCGTTCGCGGTGACCGAGCCGGGCGCCGGCTCCGACCCCGGCTCGGGCACGAGCACCGCCACCCGGACCGACGGCGGCTGGCTGCTCAACGGCGAGAAGTGGTTCGTGACCTGCGGCGACATCGCGGACTTCCTGCTGGTGCAGGCCGACGCGGGGCCCGAGCGGGCGGCGACCCTGTTCTTCGTGGACAAGCAGGCTCCCGGGGTCGAGATGACGCGGGTGCCCCGGTTCATGCACTCCGCGGTCAACGGGCACCCGGAGTTCACCTTCACCGACGTCTTCGTCCCCGACGAGGACGTGCTCGGCGGGGTCGGCAACGGCTACGAGCTGACCAAGGAGTGGTTCACCGACGAGCGGCTGATGATCGCCGCCCGGACCGTCGGCGCCGCCGAACGGGCTCTGGAACTGGCTCGCGACTGGGCCGTCGAGCGGCGCCAGTTCGGCTCCCCCATCGCCGACTTCCAGCTGATCCAGGGCATGCTCGCCGACTGCGCCGTCGACATCGCCGTCAACCGCGCCTACACCCACCAGGTCGCCTGGGAGGCCGGCCGGCCCGGGACCGACCCCAAGACCCTGCACGCCAAGGCGTCGACGGCGAAGCTCGCGGCGAGCGAGGCCGCGGGGCGGGTCGTGGACCGGTGCCTGCAGATCTTCGGCGGCCGCGGCTACGACCGCACGTACCCCGTCGAGCGCATGTACCGCGAGTTGCGCGTCGACCGGATCTGGGAGGGCACCTCCGAGATCCAGCGCCTGATCATCGCCAACGAACTCGTCAAGCGGGGCACCCGGGTCCTGGCCCTCCCCCGCTGATTCCGCCCGTACGACCGAACCCCCCGTGAACCGCCGAAAGGACCCAGAGGACCCCATGGACTTCCGACTCACCGCACGCCAGCAGGAGCTCCAGGGCACGGCCCGCGCACTCACCGAGTTCATCATGAAGTACGAGGCCGACTGCGAGGAGAACAACGGCCTGCCCCCGCAGGCCCACACCGAGATCCGCGACGCGGTCCTCGACAGCGGCCTGCAGGCCGTCAACATGCCCGCGGAGTGGGGCGGCGCCGGCCTGACCATCCTGGAGCAGGTCGTCGTGCAGGCGGAGCTCGGCCGGCTCACCGGCGCGCTCTGGGACATGGTGTGGCGGCCCGCCAACGCCCTGTCGCACTGCACCCCCGCGCAGCGCGAGCGGTACCTGGTGCCGGTGATCCGGGGCCGGCGCCGCGACTGCTACGCGGTGAGCGAGCCCGAGGCCGGCTCGGACCCGCAGAGCATCCGGACCACGGCGACGCGGACCGCCGGCGGCTGGGTGCTGAACGGCGAGAAGTGGTTCGTCACGGTCGGCGACCACGCCGACTTCATGATCGTGCTCGCGGCGGCCGGGGAGGAGCGGGCACCGACCCTCTTCCTCGTCGACAAGGACACCCCGGGCGTGGAGATGACCCGCGTGCCGCGCTGGATGCACACCTTCGTCTACGAGCACCCCGAGTTCACCTTCACCGACGTGCGCGTGCCGGACGACGCCGTGCTCGGGGAGATCGGCAACGGCTACGACATCACCCGCTCCTGGTTCACCGAGGAACGTCTGATGATCGCCGCGCGCACGATCGGCGCCGCGGAACGGGTGCTGGAGCTGGCCCGGGACTGGGCGGTCGAGCGGCGCCAGTTCGGCTCCCCCATCGCCGACTTCCAGCTGATCCAGGGCATGCTCGCCGACTGCGCCGTCGACATCGCCGTCAACCGCGCCTACACCCACCAGGTCGCCTGGGAGGTCGACGAGGGCCTGGTCGACCGCAAGACCCTGCACGCCAAGGCGGCCATCGCGAAGCTGGCGGCGAGCGAGGCGTCGGGCCGGGTCGTCGACCGGTGCCTGCAGATCTTCGGCGGCCGCGGCTACGACCGCTCGTACCCGGTCGAACGCCTCTACCGCGAACTGCGCGTCGACCGGATCTGGGAGGGCACCTCCGAGATCCAGCGCCTGATCATCGCGGGTGAACTCGTCAAGCGGGGCACGGGCGTTCTGCAGCTGCCGGCCGGCGAGGGCGCGGGCGCCCGGTGACCGACGACGCACTGTCCACCGGCGGCGGACGGGTGACCGCCGCCGCCGGCCGGGCGGCCGAGGGGTCCCCCGGGGCGGACCGGATCGGGGTCGTGGGCTGCGGACTGATGGGATCCGGCATCGCCGAGGTCTGCGCCCGCGCGGGACGGGACGTCGTGGTCGCGGAGGCGGACCGGGCGGCCGCGGACTCGGGCCTGGCGCGGATCGAGCGTTCGCTGGCCCGCGCCGCGGCGGCCGGCAAACTGACCGCCGCCGAGGCGGCGGACGCCGCCGCCCGGATCACCGTGACCACCGACCTGGGGCGGATGGCGGACCGGGACCTGGTGATCGAGGCGGTCGCCGAGGACGAACGGGCCAAGGTGGACGTACTCGCCCGGCTCGACGCGGTGGTGGAACGCCCCGACGCCGTCCTGGCGACCAACACCTCCTCCATCCCCGTCATCCGGCTGGCGGCCGCCACCTCCCGGCCGGAACAGGTGATCGGCCTGCACTTCTTCAACCCGGTCCCGGTGCTCCCCCTGGTGGAGCTCGTGCCCTCCCTGCTCACCGGCGAGGAGACCGTGCGCCGGGCGGAGGCCTTCGCCGCCGGGGTCCTCGGCAAGCAGGTGGTGCGGGCCCGCGACCGGGCGGGGTTCATCGTCAACGCCCTGCTGGTGCCCTACCTGCTGGCCGCGGTGCGGATGGTCGAGGCCGGGGCGGCGTCGGCCGAGGACGTGGACCGGGGCATGACCCTGGGCTGCGCCCACCCGCTGGGGCCGCTCGCGCTGGCCGACCTCATCGGGCTGGACACCGTACGGTCCATCGCGCGGTCGATGTACGCGGAGTACCCGGAGCCGCTGTACGCACCGCCGCCGCTGCTGTCGCGGATGGTGGAGGCGGGCCTGCTCGGACGCAAGACGGGCCGCGGTTTCCACGTCTACCGGGGCACGGGGGACACCATGGGCAAGGATGGGGGTACGGGTGGCTCGGATGCGGCGGGCCGGACCGCCGTAGCGGCGCCGTCCACCCACTCACCCGCCGACGGGCGCCGACACGGGGAGCAGCCGACGTGACCAAGGCCGAGCGCGCACTGGAGACACGTGAGCGAATCCTCACGGCGGCGTGCGAAGTGATCGCCGAGATCGGTTTCGAGCACGTCAGCATGCGCAAGGTGGCCGAGCACGCGGCCGTCTCGAAGGCCCTGTTGCACTATCACTTCGACACCCGCGAGAAGCTCTTCGCCGAGGCGATGACGCACTCCTTCGCGAAGACGGGCACGGACACCGGCAGCGAGGACGATTCGCTGCCCGCCGCGTTGGTCCTGGCCCGGATCGTACGGAGCATGCTGCCCACGGACGCGGAGCTGCGCCAGGACTGGAAGCTCTGGCAGGAGCTGTGGGTGCGCGCCCAGCGCGACGCGACGGCCCGGCACCTCGCCGTCGACCTGTACGACCAGTTGCACGCGTGGGTCGGCGGGGTCGTGGAACGGGGCATCGCCTCCGGGGAGTTCACCGACTGCGATGTCGCCGCTCTCGCCACCCTGGTGCTGGCCCTGTGCGACGGTCTGGGCATCCGCCTGATGCTGGAAGACCCCCGGGTCGATCTCGACACGGCGCAGGCGGCGATCTGGCGGGCGATCGCGCCGGCACTCGGGATCCCCCCGGTCTTCCCGGCGGTGTGAACGGCGGCGGCCGGCCGTCGCCGGCCGTCGCCGCCGCCGCATTGTTCGGGGAATGTACGGGCGGCGGCGCGCCCGCCGGACGGCCCGGTCGGTGCGGCTAGCATCAGCCATCGGCGGGGTGTGCCGCACCTGAGAGGCAGTGATGACGCAGTCCAAGGGCCTCGTGCTGATCGTCGAGGACGAGCGCCACATCTCCGATGTGCAGCGGCTGTACCTGGCGCGCGAGGGTTTCGGTGTCCACGTCGAGGCGGACGGGTCCGCCGGGCTGGCGGCCGCGCGTCGGATGCGGCCGGTGGCGATCGTGCTGGACATCGGTCTGCCGGGCATGGACGGCATCGCCTTCTGCCGCGCGCTGCGTGACGCGGGTGACTGGACGCCGGTGCTGCTGGTGACCGCGCGCGGCGAGGAGGCCGACCGGATCCTCGGCCTCGAACTGGGCGCGGACGACTACCTGACGAAGCCGTTCTCGCCGCGCGAGCTGGTCGCCCGGGTCAAGACCGTGCTGCGCCGGGCGGCGGGCCCTCCTGACCGTTCGCCCGAGCCGGTCGGGCGGCTCAGCCTGGATCCGGTCAGCCGCACCGTGCGCCGCGACGGCGAGCCGGTCGAGCTCACCACCACGGAGTTCAACCTGCTCGAACACCTCCTGACGCACGTGGGTCAGGTCTTCACCCGTGAGCAGCTGCTCAGTCAGGTGTGGGGTTACCCGGGCTACCGCGACACCCGGATGGTCGACGTGTTCGTCTCTCAGCTGCGCTCCAAGCTCGGCGACGCGAGCCCGATCCGTACGGTCCGGGGCGTCGGGTACAGCGCGACGTCTCCCGGCGCGTGAACGGCGCCGGCCCGGACGGCCTGCGTCGCGGCTCCCTCGCGCGCAACATCGTGGTGCTGACCACGGTGGTGGCGGCGCTCGCGGTGGCGCTGACCGGGCTGATCGCCTGGCAGACGGCGGCGCACGGCGCGGAGCAGCGCGAGCGGGACCGGCTGACGCGTCAGGCGACCGTGCTCAGCCGGCTGCCGGTCCTGTCCGAGGCGCTGTTCCACGGCGCCCAGGTGCTCGGCGGGCCGAACGAGGTGCAGCTCGCGGTCGTCGCCCCGGACGGCAAGGTGAGCGGAACGGCCGGCCCGGCCGTCGACAGGGCCTCGAAATCGGCTCTGCTGGCCGGGAAGCCGGTCTCCACGACGGGCATCCTGGGCGGCCGGGAGGTGCTGCTGGTGGGGCAGCCCGGGGTGCGCGGCGGCGCGGTGGTGCTGACCGAGCCGTACACGGTCGTCACCGACAACACGAACCAGATCCGCCGCAACGTGGTGGCGCCGCTGCTCGCCGGCATGCTCGGCGCGGCTCTGGCCGGAGCGCTCCTGGCCCGCCGCATCGCCCGTCCGCTGGTCACGGCCGCTCGGATCGCGCACCGGCTCGCCGACGGCGAACGGGGTGTGCCCGCTCCGATGGACGGCCCCCGGGAGGCGGCGGACATCGGGCGCGCGCTGAACGTCCTGGACGGTGCGCTGGCGCGCAGCGAGAACCGGCAGCGGGAGTTCCTGCTGTCCGTCTCCCACGAGCTGCGCACTCCGCTGACGGCGTTGCAGGGGTACGCCGAGGCGCTCGCCGACGGCCTGATCGAACCCGACCGGGTGCCCGAGGTCGGCGGGATCCTGGCCGACGAGACCCGCCGCCTGGACCGCTTCCTGGGGGACCTGCTGGACCTGGCCCGGCTGGAGGCGGACGAGTTCCGCCTCGACGTGGCCCCCGCCGACCTCGGCGCGGTCGTCGCCGAGGCCGCCGTCTTCTGGGAAGACCCGTGCGCGCGCCACGGTGTCGAGCTGCGCCTGGAGCGGCCCGAGGGGGCCGTCGTCGTCGACACGGATGCCTTCCGGGTACGCCAGCTGGTCGACGGCCTCGTGCAGAACGCCCTGCGGGTCACGCCCGAGGGCGCACCCCTGGTCCTCGCCGTGCGTGCGGCGGCCGGCGGCGGGGCCGAGGTGCAGGTCCGTGACGGCGGGCCCGGTCTCACCGAGGACGACGTACGCGTGGCCTTCGACCACGGCGCCCTGCACGAGCGCTACCGCGGCAGCCGCCCCGTCGGCAGCGGTCTGGGGCTGGCCATCGCCCACCGCCTGACGGGCCGCCTCGGCGGCACCCTCGGCGTCGAAGGGCACGGCCCGGAGGGCGGGGCCTGCTTCACCGTCGCGCTCCCGCGCTCACCCGGCACCGTCTGAGGGCGGGCCGCGCGCCCGTACATTCCCCGAACAATGCGCCAACGTCCCCCTTACCCTCGCCACGCACAGTGGGGCCCATGAACTCTCGATCGGCCGGGCGCCCCGGCCTCCTCCACCGCAGCGGGCGCTGGTGTGCCCGGCACGCCTGGCGGGTCGTCGCCCTGTGGGTGCTGCTCCTCGTCGGCCTCGGGCTAACGAACCGCGCGTGGGGCGGCGCCTTCGCCGACGGCTTCTCTCTGCCCGGCACCCGTACCCAGACCGGGGCCGACCTGCTCCAGGCCCACACCAGCGGTTCCGGGGGCACGGCCGCGCCGATCGTGCTCCGGTCGGACCAGGGGTCCGTCACCGGGCACCGGGCCGCGGTGGAATCGGCCGTCGCCAACCTGGGCCGGCTGCCGGACGTCCTGTCCGTGTCCGACCCGCTCACCACCCCCGGCGCGGTGTCCGCGAAGGGCGACATCGCGCAGGTGACCGTCCGCTTCGACGGCAATCCGGCCTCCTTCGGCTCCTCCTACCTCGCGGGGGTGGACGCGGCCGTCGAGCCGCTGCGCGCCGACGGCGTCACCGTCGAGTACGGGGCCCCGCTCGGGCAGCTGGCCACGCCGAAGTCCGCCGACCGCACCTCGGAGGCCATCGGCCTGGCCGTCGCCGTGCTCGTACTGCTGATCGGTTTCGGCAGCGTCGCCGCCACCGGACTGCCGCTGGTGACGGCCGTGCTCGGCCTCGCCGTCAGCCTGGCCGGGCTCGGACTGCTCGCCGGGCACTTCGACTTCGGGCAGGCGGCCCCGACCCTGGCCTCGATGATGGGCCTCGGCGTCGGCATCGACTACGCGCTGTTCCTCGCCACCCGCCACCGGGCCCTGCTGCAGGCCGGAGCGGATCCCGCCGAGGCGGTCGGGCGTACGGTCGCCACGAGCGGCCGTGCCGTGCTGGTCGCCGCCGCCACGGTCGCCATGGCCCTGGCCGGGCTCTGCGTTTCGGGCGTGGGCTTCATCGGCTCCCTCGGTGTCGCGGCCGGGCTCAGTGTCGTCGTGGCCGCCGCGGCGTCCGTGACGTTGACTCCCGCGCTGCTGGGCCTGCTCGGCCACCGTATCGACCGCTTCCACGTGCGCACGCCCGTCACCGAACCCACCGGCGAGTCGGACGTGTGGCACCGCTGGGCCGTCCTGGTCAGCCGGCGCCCCTGGGTCTTCCTGGCCTGCGGCATGTTGGTGCTCGGCGTCCTGTCGATACCGGTCGCCTCGATGCGGCTGGGACACGTCGACGCCGGAGCGCAGTCCACCAGCCGTACCGACCGCCGCGCCTACGACCTGATCACCGAGGGGTTCGGCCCGGGCGCCAACGGCCCGCTCACCGTCGTCACGCAGCTCGACAGCCGGCAGGTCGCCGACGACGCGCAGCGCCGGGAGCTCGCCGCCTCGCTGCACAGCGGTCTGGCCGCCGTGCCCGGGGTCGCCTCCGTGACGGCTCCCGTCACCAGCCCCGACGACGTGCTGCTCATCTCCACGGTCACCCCCGCCACCGGGCCGCAGGACGCGGCCACCGGCGACCTGATCCACACCTTGCAGGACGAGACCCTGCCGGAGGCGCTGTCGGGCACCGGAGCCACCGGCTACGTCACCGGCACCGCTGCCGCCGGGCAGACCTTCACCGACACCCTCGCCGCCAAACTGCCCCTGATCATCGGGGTGGTCGTCACCGCCGCGTTCCTGCTGCTGCTCACCGTCTTCCGCAGCCCGCTCATCGCGCTCAAGGCCGCCGTGCTCAACCTGTTCTCGATCGCCGCCGCCTACGGCGTGGTCGTCGCGGTCTTCCAATGGGGCTGGGGCGGGGCGCTGCTGGGTGTCACCGAGAAGGTGCCCGTGGAGTCGTACGTGCCGATGATGATGTTCGCGATCGTCTTCGGGCTCTCCATGGACTACGAGGTGTTCCTGCTCTCCCGGATCCGTGAGACGTGGCTGCACGGGAGGGACAACCACCTCGCCGTCGCCACCGGCCTCGCCGCCACGGCCCGGGTCATCACCTGCGCCGCACTGATCATGACGAGCGTCTTCCTGGCGTTCCTGCTCTCCACGAACGTCGCCGTCAAGATGCTCGCGCTCGGCCTGGGCGTCAGCGTCATCATCGACGCCACCGTGGTCCGGCTGCTCCTGGTACCGGCGTCCATGTACCTCTTCGGGCGCGCCAACTGGTGGATCCCCGGCTGGCTGGACCGTCTCCTGCCGCATCTCGACCCGGAAGGGCCGCCCGCCCCGGCCCAGCCGGTGGCCGCCCCCGTCCTGGCGCGCGCTCGGGGAGAGCGCCCGTGAAGCGGCGACCGAAGAAGACCCGGGTGCTGCCGCGCCGCCGCCGGGCCCTGACCGTCACGGCCGCCGTGGCCCTGGTGGCCGTCCTCGCCGCGGGGGCTGCCGAGTTCACCGCCCGCTACATCGTCCGCAGCCGGATCGCCGAGGCGGCGCCCGCGCTCGGCGACGACGTGGCGGTCGGCTCGGACGGCTGGGTCCTGTGGGAACTGCTGCGGGAACGCGTCCCCCGGCTCGACATCAGCAGCGACGACGCCCGCGCCGGGAGGCTCGACCACCTCCGGGTCCGGGCGCGACTCGACGACGTGCGCCTCGGCGGGAAGACCGGAGTCGGCGCCTCCCACGCCCAGGTGACGGCTCCCACCGAGTCCATCGCGGCCGGGATCCGCGCCGCCGCTCCCTCCGTACGGGTGGGCGCGGTCACCACCGACCCGGCGCGGGGCACCGTCCTCGCCTCCGTCGGCCCGGGCGGCGCCGGGCAGCTGACGCTGCGTCCCGTGCTCGCGGACGGCAGGGTCACCCTCGCCGTCGACGGGCTCACCCTGTTCGGCCGGTCCGTCCCCGCCGACCGGCTCGGGGCGGGCACCGGCACGCTCGGTGCGGAGCCGGGAGCCCCCAAGGAGTATCCGCTCGGGCTGAAGGCCACGTCCGTACGCGTCGAGTCCGACGGCCTGCACGTGGACCTCGCGGGCGGCCCGCTAACCCTGTGACCGGCCGCGGGGCCGGCCCGTACGCCGTCGGGACGTGCGGGTCCGGCGGCCGGACGGAACGGGGGTGGCGAGCTCGAAGGACACGGTGATGTGCGCGCCCCCGCGGGGGCCGCGGGTGATCTGCGTCGAGCCGCCGGTGACGGTCGCGGCCCTGCGGGCGATGTCGAGGCCGAGGCCCGAGGATCCCGTACTGCTCCCTCGGGACAGGGCCCGGTCCGGTTCGGGGATGCCCGGACCGGCGTCCTCCACGACCAGTTCCACGGCCAGGGCGGTACGGACGACGCGGACGCCGAACGGGGTGCCCGACGGGGTGTGCCGGAAGACGTTGCCGATGAGGGCGTCCACCACGGCGGCGAGGTCGTCGTCGGACAGGGCGACGGGCGTGGGCTCCTGGGTGATGTCGAGGGAGCAGGTCCGGTCCTGCTGCTCGGCCAGGACCGCCCAGAAGGCGGTCCTGCGGCGCACGACGTCGGCCGCCTCGCACCGCGGTCCGGTCGGTACCTCGCCGGTGGCGGGGTGGCTCGCGCCCGGCTCCGTGCCGAGCATGCCCTGGCCCATCGGGCCCACGGCGAGCGGGGTGCGCGCCGCGGTGATGATGGCCTGGAGCTCCGTCTCCAGCTCGCAGACGGCCGCCTCGACCCTCGCCGACTCCGGTGAGGCGCCCATGCGTTCCGACGCCAGGTGCAGGGCGGTCAGGGGGGTGCGCAGCCGGTGGGACAGGTCGGCGACCAGTTCGCGTTCCACTGCCAGCAGTTCGGTCATCCGGTGGGCCATGGCGTTGAAGGCCAGCCCCGCGTCGCGCAGTTCCTTCGGGCCCATGGGCTCCACGCGGGCGTCCAGATTGCCCTGGCCCAGCGCCTGGGAGGCGTGGGCGAGCCGCTTGGAGGACCTGACGACCTTCGCCCCGAGACGGTCCGCGACCAGCACGGACCCGCCGATCAGCCCCACGGCGAGGAGCAGCATGACCGCCCAGGAGGCCCTGACCCCGCGGGTCAGCTCCTGTTCGGGGACGAAGTTCTCGATGACGGCGACCCGGTCGCCCGGCAGCACCACCGGCTGCAGGCAGATCCAGCCGTCGGGTATCGCCTGCGAGATGGACTCGCGCCCCTGCTGGGCCCGTTCGAGCAGGGCGGCGGGGGCCCGGGAGGTGCCGAGGGCGGCAGCGTCCGGCAGGTGCACGACGAGCCGCTCGGTCGCGTCTAGGCTCGCGGCGGATTCCCGTAGGGCGTTCGGGTCCGTCGTCAGCGTCAGCACGGGGGCCAGGGCCGCGGCCCGCTGTTCGGCCGCGGTGACGCTCTGCTCCTTGACCAGCGACATCACCAGCGCCGCCAGCGGTATGAGGAAGGAGAGGGCGACCATGGAGGTGACGGCGAGCGCCACTCCGGCCAGTGAGCGTCTCACCTCGGCTCCACCAACTTGATGCCGACACCGCGCACGGTCAGCAGGTAGCGCGGGGCCGCCGCGCGTTCGCCGAGCTTGCGGCGCAGGGACGAAAGGTGCACGTCGACGGTCTGGTCGTCCACGTACGGCTCGCGCCAGACCTCGGTCAGCAGCCGCCGTTTGGAGACGACCTGCCCGGTGTGGTGGGCGAGGAAGGCCAGCAGGTCGAACTCGCGGCGGGTGAGGTGGAGCTCCCGGCCGGCCAGGTGGGCGGTGCGCGCTCCGGGGTCGACCGCCAACTCGCCGACGATGGTGGCGCGCAGCGGTTCGGCCGCCGGCGCGGGCCACGCGCCCTGACCGGCGTGCGGAGCGGCAGGGCCGGAGGGAACGTGGCCGGTGCGCCGCAGGACGGCGGAGAGGCGTGCGATGAGTTGTCCCCCGGAGAAGGGTTTGACCAGGTAGTCGTCGGCGCCCGCGTTGAGGAGCCGGATGATTTCCGTCTCGTCGTCGCGGGCGGTGGCCACGATGACGGGGACGGAGGATATGCCCCGGATCATGCGCAGTGCGTCCCCTCCGTCCAGGTCGGGCAGTCCCAGGTCGAGGACGACCGCGTCGACGGGCGTCTGGGTGACCTCGCGCAGGGCGCCGAACCCGTCTCCCGCGCTGCGGACGGCATAGCCGTGTTCCGCCAGGACCTCTATGAGTGACTGGCGGATGCTGGGGTCGTCTTCCACGACCAGGACGCTCGGCATGCGCACACCTTAGGTGAACGATCGTTTCCGTTCCTATCGGGTGGTGAAGGCCGGGCCGCCGTCGGTGACGTGCAGGTGCACGGGGTGGTCGGAGACCGGGATGGTGCAGCCCTCCTGGGAACTGCAGCTCGCGTAGCCGAGCAGGACCGTCGCCTCGCCGTTGCCGTCCGCGCGGATGGGCAGGGTGGTGGTGACGGGGCCGTCCGGGTAGACGGGGACCGGGGCTTCGACGCCGGGCACGCTGATCGTCCGTACGTCCGCGGAAGCCGTCAGCTTGCCGTCCGCCCGCAGGACCCCGGTGACGTCCACCGCGGTCGGCCGCCCCACGCCCTCGATCCCGGCGGCCGGCAGGTCGGTGCTGTAGAGGTGGAACCCCTTCTCCTCGGGGGTGAAGACCGCGGTCAGGGTGCCGTTCGGGGCGTGCCACTGCGAGACGCTGAGCGTGACGGTGACCCCGTTCTCGCTGAAGCGCGTCGTGGGTGCGGGGGCGGCGCCGGCCCCGGCGGGCTGCCCTCCGCACGCCGCGAGGGCGGCCAGGGGGATCAGGGCGGCCGCGACACGGGCCTTGCGGGACTGCCTCACGTACTCGGAAATGCTCATTGCCGGGTCTCTGCCTCTGCGCGTTCGTCTCGGAAAAGGGAAGGGGGGAGGGAGGGGAAGGGGCTAGAAGGCCGCGGTGAAGTCGGCGCTCCACAGCTGCAGTCGGTAGACGAGGTCGTTCCACACTCCGGTGGCCAGCAGCACGCCGACGAGTACGAGCATCCCGCCGCCGAGCCGCAGGACCCACTGGTAGTGGCGCTTGACCAGGCCGAAGGCGCCCAGCGCCCGGCGGAAGGCCAGCGCGGCCAGTACGAAGGGCAGGCCCAGCCCGAGGCAGTAGGCGGCCATCAGCAGGGCGCCGCGTGCCGCGCTCGCCTCGCTCCAGGCGAGCGCCTGTACGGCGGCCAGCGTCGGGCCGATGCACGGCGTCCAGCCGACCGCGAACACCGCCCCGAGCAGGGGTGCGCCCGCCAGTCCGAGCACGGGTCGCCGGTGGCTGCGGAACTCCCGCTGGGTGAAGCCCGGCAGGAAGCCCATGAAGGACAGCCCCATCAGCACGGTGAAGACGCCGAGGACCTGGGTGACCACGTCCTGATGGGCGAGCAGGGTACGGCCGAAGTACCCGAACAGGGCGCCTCCGGAGACGAGGACGGTGGTGAAGCCCAGGACGAACAACACCGCACCGGCCGCCATACGGCTGCGCCTCCCGCCGCGGGCGTCCGCCAGGTCGGCGACCGACAGGCTCGTGACGTAGCTGAGGTAGCCCGGCACCAGCGGCAGTACGCAGGGCGAGAGGAAGGAGACGAGCCCCGCGAAGAACGCCACGGGGGCGGCGACGGCCAGTGTCCCGTGGAGGAGGGACGGGGCGTCCGCGGCGGCGAGGGGCACCCCCGCGAGGGCCGTCATGACGTCTCCCGCGCCACGCGCGCGACCAGCGGCCCCAGTTCCTCGTCGGTGACGGCTCCCCCGATGCTGACGGCGATGCGTCCGCGGCGGTCGATCACGAGGGTGGAGGGGATGGTCTGCGGGTTGAGGACCGCGGGAGGGAAGCGCAGCAGGAGCTCGCCGTCGGGATCGTGGAGGCTGGGGAAACCGAGACCGTGTGCGCTGACGAAGGACCGTGCGGCCGCGCGGTCCCGGTCGCGGGTGTTGATCCCGAGGAACCGGACCCCTTGGGCCCGGGTCCGCTCGCCGAGCCGCGCCAGGTCGTCGGCCTCCGCCCGGCAGGGGCCGCACCACGACCCCCAGACGTTGAGCACGACGACCTGGCCGCGGAACCCGTCGAGGCTGACGGGTCTTCCGTCCAGGTCCTCGCCCGCAAGGGCGGGAGCGGCCGGCCGGGCGTCGAAGTCGACGACCGTGGCCGCGGCCGCCGCGTTGACCGCGCCGCCGTCCGCGCCGCCGGCATCGGCCGCGCCGGAGTGGGCGCCGCTCCCGGTGGCCGCGAAGAGGCAGCCCGCGGCCGCCACGACCAGCCCGCCGACCGCCAGGGCGGCGGGCCGCAGAACGGGTCTTCTCATGACGCCCACTGGCGCAGGAAGGAGTTGATGCCCTCCGAGGTCAGGCTGGGGTTGCCGGTGGCGTGGGTGTCCACCTTCACCGTCCCGGACGGGCTGACGACGACTAGGACGGGCATCTTGTACGTGCCGCCCGAGGGGCTGTACTTGCGCAGGAGCGCGGAGTTGGCGGAGCTGTTGCCCCCGATGTCGATCTTGACCAGGTGGTAGGAGGCCCCGAGGAGGGCCGCCGTCTGCGACTGGCCGAACACCTTGTCGGCCGCCTTGCAGTTGCCGCACCAGTTGGCGCCGAAGTCGAGCAGCACCATCCTCCCGTCGGCCTTGGCCGAGCTCAGGGCCGCGTTGATCAGTTGCTGCGCATCGGCCGAACTGTCGTAGCCGGGCCCGGGGACCTTCGCCGGGGCCGGCGCGGCGGACGTACGGGAAGGCTTGGGTGCGGCGGCCGGGGTCTGGGCGCGCGAGGGGCTCGGAGAGGAACCGGACGAGGCACTGGCCGACGCCGACGGGGAGGCCGAGGTGCTCGGGGAGGCGGACGCGGACGCGGAGGCCGAGGTCGTGCCGTCGGCGGCGGGGGCCTCCGAGGGCTGTCCCGCCGCGGCCGGCGCGGAGGCGCCCGCGGACTGGGAGGACGGCCCGCACGCCGCGGTCAGCCCGACGGCGAACACGGCCGCGGTGACGAGAGCGGGTCGGAGCATGCGAGAACTCATGGCGGATACACCCCAAGGCACGGTTCGGACTGCGGGAAGGGCGGAACGCCTCCCGGATCGGTGAAACCGGCGGCCCGGTCGTCGCCGGGGCGTCACGCCCGGGCGCCGAGGGCCACTCGGCTGACGCGAGCATAGGACCGCTCCGGGCCTCCGGAACCGTGTGTGCGCGATCTTGAGATTCCCCTAAGGAACAGCTCAGGTTCCGCTTCGCCGGGACTCGGGAGAAGAGCGCATACGCGGGGGTGAAACCCTTCAAAGGGACCAGGAGAACTCAGAACGACGTCTCACGGACACTGGCCTTGGCCATCGGCTCGATCGTCGCCGTGATGACCGAGCGGTGGTCCGCGCCGGTGAAAGTGACCGTCAGGGTGTCGTTCGCGCTCTGGGACGTGGTGGCCTTGAATCCGGGGCCGGGGATCGCGGAGATCAGGCACACGCCCCGGCTCCCGTAGCGCACGGTGGCCTTGCCGCCCTCGGAGGGGACGGTGTGCAGGCCCGGTCCGCCCTCGCAGTCCACGGAGGGCTTCGGCGCCGTCGTACGGGGCGTTCCGGTCGAGACCTTCACGGGGGTGGGCGCCGGAGCCGGGGAGGAGGGCCGCGCGGTCTCGGTGGGCGAGCCGGAGGCGGACGCGCTCGGGGACTGCGGGCCCGGCGACTGGCCCTGCCCCGCCTGCCACGCCGGCGGCGAGTCGAAGACCATGGGGGCGGACTGCGCGACCGGCGGCGTATGCCTGGTCGAGCCGACCACGAACTGGACCGTGCCGAGCACGGCGGTCACGCTGGCGGCCGTACAGGACAGCCATATGAGCAGGTAGCGCGGAATTCTTGGCACGGCCCCATAGTGGCCGACGCTCCGGGCCGCCCGTCACCGCCTCCCCCGGATCGGCCGCGGCCGACCCGGGGAGGGTTCGGCCGGGCCGGGGAACGCCGAAGTCCTCCTGACCAGCGTACGGGTCAGGAGGACGGGTGCCGCCCGGCTGCGGGGAGGCGGGGCCGGTGCGGGGACCGTTGGTTCGGCGCCTACTTCGGCGCTCCGAAGTCCTGCGTCCACCAGGGACCGCCGTCGCCCTTGTGGACGCCTATGCCGATCTCCTTGAAGCCGCAGTTGAGGATGTTGGCCCTGTGGCCGGAGCTGTTCATCCACGCGTCCATGACGGCGTCGGCGTCCGCCTGGCCGCGGGCTATGTTCTCGCCCAGGCGGGACCAGCCGTATCCGGCGTCCTCCACGCGGGAGGTCATGGTGGACCCGTCGGGTCCGGTGTGGGACATGACTCCGCTGCGGGCCATGGTGTCGCTGTACGCCCGTGCCGCGGCGCTCAGTTTGGCGTTCGTGGTCAGGGGACCGCAGCCCGCCGCGGCCCGCTCCTTGTTGACCAGGGCGAGGACGGCCGACTCGGAATCGGACGCTCCGGAGGAGCCTCCCGAACCACTCGAACCACCCGAACCGCCGGAACCGCCGCCCCCGGTCGTGGCGGGCGGGCGCGCCGGCTTGCTGGCCGGCGCCGGTGCCGAGCCGGCCGGGCGACTCTGCTGCGCCTCGGACTTCGCGGGGGCGGCGGATCCCGTCGCGTCGGCGCCGGGGGTTCCGGACGGCGTGGCACCGGTCGCGGACGCCGAGGCGCCGGGAAGGGAAGCGGAGGGGGTCGCCGTCGCGCCCTCGCCGGCGGAACCCGCCGATCCGGGGTACGCCTTCCCGGCGGCCTCCGCGTGCCGGTCCGCGCGCCCGCCCCCGTCGGAGTCGGCCACCGCGACCCCGACCGCGACCACGGCGGCCGCCGCGGTGAGGGACAGCACGACGCGCGTGCGCACCTTCTTCTTCCGTCGCGCCCCGGCGCGGGACGGTGTTCCGGGAGTTCGGCTGCGGCTCATGCCTGTGGCACCTCAGAGGGGAGGGGGTGAACGGGTCCGACCGAGCCTAGGGCTGTGACCAGCCAAAAGAGCCGCCTGGAGGCCTTCTTCAAGGTCTCTTAAGGAAGCCCGCAGGGTCGGCTCAGGAACGAACCGGACCAATCGCCCACGTCACTGCGTGGACCGCGCTTGACTGCCATGCGGCGCGACGGGTAGGGAGAGGCTGTTCATTGCTCAACGTGTGAAACGGGGAACCCATGAAGCCGCTCGAAGCGGGCGATCCCACCTCGGTCGGCGAGGGCCGCTACCGGCTGCTGGGACGGCTCGGGCAGGGGGGCATGGGCGTGGTCTACATGGGCCGGTCCCAGTCCGGCCGTGCGGTGGCCGTCAAGGTCGTACGCCCGGAGCTGTGCAGCGAGCCGGGCTTCAAGCGGCGGTTCGCCGACGAGGTGGCGGCGTCACGGCGGGTGGGCGGCTTCCACACCGCACCGGTCGTCGACGCCGACCCGGACGGCGATCCGGCCTGGCTGGTCACCGCCTTCGTACCCGGCCCCACCCTGCAAGCGGTGCTCGCGCACGTGGGATCGCTGCCGCTGGACACGCTCACCGTCCTGGCGGCCGGCCTGGCCGAGGCGCTCGAGGCGATCCACCGGGTGGGAGTCATCCATCGCGACCTCAAGCCGGCGAACATCATCGTCGCGGAGGACGGGCCGCGCGTGATCGACTTCGGCATCGCGCGGGCGCTGGACGGAACCGCCCTGACACAGACGGGCCTGCAGATCGGCACGCCGGGGTTCCTGGCACCCGAGCAGCTCACCGGCGGCACCGTGACCCCCGCGGTCGACATGTTCGCGCTGGGAGTCGTACTCACACAGGCGGCGGGCGGCTCCCCGTTCGGCGAGGGTCCGTCCGCGGCCCGGCACTACATGGTCGTCCACGAGGAACCGAACCTGACCGCCGTTCCCGGCGAACTCCGCGGACTCATCGGTGCCTGCCTGTCCAAGGACCCGGACGACCGCCCCACACCCACCGGCTTCCTGAGCAGCCTGACCGTCCGCCACCCGGCCGTCGGCGGCTGGCTGCCGGACGAGGCCACGCAACTGCTCCCCCGGCAGGAGCCCACCGCACGACCCACCACACAGGACACTCAGGCCCTGGACGCCTCGGCTGGCAACACCCCGGTCCTGGACCCCCGGGCCCTGGACGCCTCGGCCGGGAACACCCCGGTCCTGGACCCCCGAGCCCTGAACGCCTCGGACGGAAACACCCCGGTCCTGGACCCCCGAGCCCTGAACGCCTCGGACGGAAACACCCCGATTCTGGACCCCCGAGCCCTGAACGCCTCGGACGGAAACACCCCGATCCTGGACCCCCGAGCCCTGAACGCCCTGGTCCGGAAGACCCCTGCCCCCGACACCGCTGCCCCGGACACCGCTGCCCCGGACCCCCGGGTCCGGGACACCCCGACCGTGGACACCCCGGCCCCCGACCCCGCCCCCGGGGAGGGCACGGCGGTGCCGGAGCCGGACGACGCGCAGCGGTCCCGGCGGCGCCCCGCGGTGCTCGCGGCGGCGCTCGTACTCGCCCTCGCGGCCGCCGGCCTGTTCGTGTGGCAGCCCTGGGACGGTCCCGGTTCCGCCGGTGACGGCGGCAAGTCCGGAGCCCCGACACCCACCGGTTCGGCCTCCGGCCCCGCCCCGCTCCCGACGGACCCCCTGCTCATCCGCCAGGACACCGCCCCGGGCTTCCCGGCGACCTGTCACGGTGTCATCTCCCGCCGGGACCCCGCGACGGACACACCCGTCCAGCTCGTCTCGGGCGGCACGTGCGACGTGCTGCCCCAGTGGTCCCCCGACCGCAAGTCGTTCGCGTTCATCCGCACCGGCTCCGAGGGCACGGCCGTCTGGACCGCCGACGCCGACGGATCGAACGCCCGACGGGTCGGCCCCATCGCCGGCGGCCGGGTGTCCTGGTCGCCGGACGGCCGCCGGCTCGCGGTACTGCGCAAGAAGGACGGCGTACAGCAGCTGTTCGAGGTCACCGTCGCCGACGGCTCCGCCCGGCAGCTCACCTTCGGAACGGGCCAGGTCGAGGACCCCGCGTGGTCCCCGGACGGCAAGCACGTCGCGGTCTGTCTGCAGACGGATCCCGAGAACTGGCAGATCCACCTGGTCGATCCCGCCGCCCCCAACCGCTCTCCCGAGCAGGTGACCCGGCTGCCCCATCCGGCACTCGACCCGGTGTGGTCCCCGGACGGCAAGACCTTCGCCTACACCGCGGGTGCCTACGGCAAGGCCACCCAGGGCGACATCCGCCTCGTGAACGCCGACGGCACGCAGGACCGCGCACTGGCCGCCACCGGCGCCCACGAAATGGACCCGACCTGGTCCGTGGACGGCACCTGGGTGGCCTTCGTCCGGGGCCCGTACGAGAAGCCGGTGATCTGGGCCGTACGTGCCGACGGGACCGGCGAGCGCATGCTCACCACCGGCACCTCCGGCGAGGGCCATCCCTCCTGGCGCTGAGGAACGGGACGTACCGCAGGAGCCGGGCGCGGGAGGGAGGGAGAGGGACATGCCGGTGGCCGCGAGGACGGGCGTGGCAGGTCGGGGACTCGAGGTGACCCGGGTGGGTGACCGTTGGCGGGTCACCCGGCCCTGGCCTCCCCAACTGCGCCCGGTCCTGCACAGCTACGCCGGCTACTGGGAGGCGGCGGCCTCGCCCTACCGGGTGCGACTGGTGCCCACGGGGCGAGCCGTCGTGGTGATCAGCCTGGGTGAGCCGTTCGCCCGGATCAGCCGGCCGGCGGAGGCGAGTCCGGCGGGCCAGGTGACGGGCTCGCTGGTCGCGGGCCTCGAGGACGGGTACCGGGTGTGTGACCATCCCGGCGGGCAGGAGGCGATCCGGCTGGAGCTGACCCCGCTGGGGGCCTATCGGCTGTTCGCCGTGCCGATGGGCGAGCTGACCAACAGGGTGGTCGAGCTGCGCGATGTCCTCGGCCCCGAATCCGGGGTGCTGGTGGAGCGGTTGGCCGCCACCGGTGACTGGTCGGCCCGGTTCGACCTGCTCGACACCGCCTTGTCGGCCCGGCTCGCGCGGGGGCCGCTGCCCGCGCCCGAGGTGGTCCACGCGTGGCGGCTGCTGTCCCGTGCCGGCGGGGCGGTCCCGGTCGGTCGGATCGCGGCCGAAGTGGGTTGGAGCCAAGGCCACTTGGTACGGCGATTCACCGAACAGGTCGGTCTGACGCCGAAGATGTCCGCGCGGGTGCTGCGCTTCCACCGGGCGGTCGGGCTGCTCACCCGCGGGGGTGCGAACCCCACCGAAGTCACCGCCGCCTGCGGCTTCTACGACCAGGCCCACCTCAACCGCGAGTTCCGCGCGCTGGCCGGCACCACCCCCGGCCGGCTGGCCGCCGCCCGCCTCGCGGAGGGGGCCGTCGCCCTGTGAGGGCCGAGGGCAGATTTGTCCAAGCCAGGCCGTCCGCGCGTCGCTAGTGTCCCCGGTGAATCCGACTCAGAGGGGAACCGTCCGATGGAAGACTTTCTGCGCATCCTCGTGTCCGGCGCCATAACGGGTGGCTTGATCGGTCTGGCGGGGGCCCTCGGCGCACGCCGGCGCCGGCGCCGCGAGGGCGGTGACGCGAACGGCCACTGACGTTCCCGGCGGTCAGGCGGCGCTCCAGCCCCCGTCGACGGGGACGGACGCCCCGGTGATGTAGCCGGTGTGCGGGCCGCAGAGCCATACGACGACGTCGGCGACCTCCTCCGGTTCGATCAGCCGCTTGATCGAGGAGCGGCTGAGCAGCACCTCGCCGACGACCTGTTCCGGGTCGATGGCGTGGGCCGCGGCCTGGGCGGCGATCTGGCGCTCCACCAAGGGGGTACGGACGTAACCGGGGTTGACGCAGTTGCTGGTGACCCCGTGCGGGGCGCCTTCGAGGGCCGCGACCTTGCTCAGCCCCTCGACGGCGTGCTTGGCGGTCACGTATCCGGCCTTGAACGCGCTGGCGCGAAGACCGTGCACGCTGGAGATGTTGACGATGCGGCCCCAGCCGCGTGTGTACATGTGCGGCAGGGTCCGGCGGATCAGGAGGAACGGGGCCCGGACCATCACCCGCTGGAGGAGTTCGAACCGCTCGATCGGGAACTCGTCCAGCGGCGCGACGTGCTGGAGTCCCGCGTTGTTGACCAGGATGTCGATGTCGGTGGGGAGCTCCGCCAGGAGCGGGCCCTCGGCGAGGTCGACGACGTGGGCCCGCCCCCCGACGGAACCGGCGACCGATTCGGCCGCCCCGGCATCGAGGTCGATCACGTGGACGAACGCGCCGGCGGCGGCGAGCGCCCGGGCACAGGCCCGGCCGATCCCGCTGCCGGCGCCCGTCACCATGGCGGTACGGCCCGAGAGGTCGACGCCTGCGGCCGCGCCGGACGGGGGTGTGATTCCGCTTGTCATGCCGGGAATCATGCGCGACGGGCGGGGACCGCTCCCATGTGTCTGCCCTCCACAGTCACGACCGGCGCGGTGGTGGAGCCCACCAGTGGTTCTCCCCGGCTCTCACCGGGTGAGCGGACAGCTCGGCCCTCACGCGGCAGGAGTCCGAGACCCCGCTCGAGATGTACCGGGGACACCGGTGTGCGCGCTCAGTGCGCGGCGGATCCGAACCACTTCGACAAGTGGCCGAGCAGATCCCGCTGGTCCTCTCCGACCCATGCCACGTGCCCGTCCGGCCGCAACAGCACGGCGGGCACGTCGAGTTCCTCGCTGCCGTCGACGACGTGGTCAACGCGGTCGGACCAGCCCGCCACCGAGAGCCGCCCCGTCCGGTCGAGCAGCAGTCCGCGGCCTTCGTGCATCAGGTCGTACAGGCGTCCCCGCTTCAGCTCCACGTCCCGCATCCGCAGGCCGAGCAGTTCATGGCCCTCGCCGAAGTCGTAGCGGACGCCGATCGCGATGATCTTCTCGGTCAGGTACCGGTTCACGTCCTCGAACTCCATGAGTTCCGTGAGCAGTCGGCGTACGGCCCGCGCTCCCGGTTCGAGGGACATCAGCTCCCACTGCGCGCGGGTGTTGTCCAGGACGGACGCGGCCACCGGGTGCCGTTCGGTGTGGTAGCTGTCCAACAGCCCGTCCGGCGCCCAGCCGGCCACCTCGGCGGCCAGTTTCCATCCGAGGTTGAAGGCGTCCTGGATACCGAGGTTGAGGCCCTGCCCGCCGGCCGGTGTGTGGATGTGCGCCGCGTCGCCGGCCAGCAGCACCCGGCCGGTCCGGTAGCGCTCGGCCAGCCGGGTGGCGTCCCCGAAGCGGGACAGCCAGTGCGGCGAGTGCGCCCCGAAGTCGGTCCCGGCGGTGGCCCGCAGCTGCTGCTTCAGCTCCTCCAGGGTCGGCGGGACCGTGCGGTCCTCGGCCACCCCTTCGGCGGGCGCGACGACGCGGTACAGCCCGTCGCCGAGGGGCCCGGCGCCGAAACGCAGCTGGGTTTTGCGTACTTCGGCCATCACGGCGGCGATTTCCTCCGGCGGCGCGGTCAGCTCCACCTCGCCCAGCAGCGTGTCGACCCGGCTGGGCTCGCCGGGGAAGCCGACGCCGATCAGCTTGCGGACCGTGCTGCGGCCGCCGTCGCAGCCGACGAGGTAGCGCGAGCGCAGCCGCGTGCCGTCGGCCAGCTCCGCGGTCACCGCCTGCTCGTCCTGACTCACGGCGACGAGTTCGCTGCCGCGCCGGATATCGGCTCCGAGTTCGGTGGCGCGTTCGGTCAGCAGGCGGTCGGTGACGGGCTGCGGAATGCCGAGGGTGTACGGATGCGCCGTGTCCAGGTGCGCCGGCGCGGATTTCGCGATGCCGGCGAAGAACCCGCCGACCGGGTACTGCTTGCCGAGCGCGAGGAACCGGTCGAGCAGGCCGCGCTGGTCCATCACCTCGATGCTGCGGGCGTGCAGGCCGAGGGCGCGGACGATCCCGGTCGGCTCCGTGTCCCTTTCCAGCACGACCACCCCCACGCCGTGCAGCCGCAGTTCGGCGGCGAGCATCAGGCCGGTGGGGCCTGCGCCCACAACGATCACGTCAATCATCAAGACCACATTTCCGCGGGTATCCGGTTGAGGCCGACGATTGTGCGACGGGAAGGGGGCCTTGCCACAAGCCCCCCGGTGCGCTATAGGTTGATAGTGGCGAGGAGCGGACGGCTCCTCGTTTTTCTGTTTTCCCTCTCTCAGCCCCGCTCGCGGAGGTACGCCTCCAGTTCCGCGGCGCCGGTCAGCATCGCCCGCCCGCGCACGGTCAGCCGGTCGCGCCAGCCGCCCAGTACGGCTTCGAGGGGCTCCAGCCCGCCCGCCGCCCGCACTTGGGCGATCAGCGGGGCGATCTGCTCCAGCAGATGGCCGCCGCGCCTGAGCTGGTGGACCAGCCTGGCATCCCGTACGTCCGCCGCGTCGTAGACGCGGTACCCGGTGAGCGGGTCGCGGCGCGGGTGCACCAGCCCGGCGCGCTCCCATTTGCGCAGGGTCGCGGGCCGGATCCCGAGCTCTGCCGCCAACGCCCCGACGAACACGCCGCGGGGCCCGCCCTGCGCCGTGCCCGGGTCGGACCCGGCGGCGGGCGGCAGGTCGCGCAGGGCCCGCTCCACCGCCTGGAGGGTCCGCCGGTCGTCGAGCAGCCGGGCGTGGCTCTCGTCGATGAGGCGGAGCGCCTCGTCGGTCTCGCCCTCGTTCACGGCCCGCATGACCGACGTGGCCGTGCGGTGGCCGTGGCCGGGGACCAGGGCGAGGAACGCGTCCAGGGCCCGCGCGTGCAGCGGTGTGTAGGTGCGGTAGCCGTGCGCCGTCCGGTCGGCGGGCGGGAGGATGCCGGCCTCTTCGTAGTTCCTGACGGCCTGTGTGGACAGACCGTGTCCACGGGCCAGATCGATCGGCCTGAGCTGCCTGCCGTTTTGAGGGTTTCGCATCACAGCCCCGCCCAGATCGCCGAAAAGTCTCAACCGAAGGTTCAACGATAGCGTTGAAGCCATGGTCAAAGACATCCAGGACACCGTCCATCCCTTCGATGCCGCCTCCGTGTTGGGGCTGCTCCCGGCCCGGCCCCGGGTGCTCGCGCTGGGCGAGCCCACGCACGGCGAGGACTCCCTCCTCGAACTGCGCAACGCGCTGTTCCGACAGCTCGTCGAGGAGGAGGGCTACCGGACGATCGCGATCGAGAGCGACTGCCTGGCGGGCCTGATCGTGGACGAGTACGTCACCTCCGGCACGGGCGCCCTCGACGAGGTCGTGGAGCGGGGCATCAGCCACGGCTGGGGCGCCTCAGCGGCCAACCGGGAGCTGGTGCGCTGGATGCGCGCCCACAACGAGGGGCGCCCCGCCTCCGAGCGGATCCGCTTCGCCGGGGTCGACGGCCCGCTCGAGATCACCGGCGCCGCGAGTCCCCGGCAGGCCCTCACCGCACTCCACGGCTACCTGGCCGACCACGTCGGCCCGGGGCTGCTCCCGTGCACCGCGGACACCCTCGACCGCCTGCTCGGCGCCGACGGCCGGTGGACCGAGCCCGGGGCGATGATGGACCCGGCCCGGTCCGCGGGGCAGTCGCCCGAGGCGGCGGAGCTGGGGCTGCTCGCCGACGATCTGGTGGCGCTGCTCGACGAGCAGACTCCGCACCTGATCGCCTCGACGTCGCGGGACGACTGGGACCGCGCGTGCCTGTACGGGCGCACCGCGACCGGCCTGCTGCGGTACCACCACTGGATGGCCGACGCCTCACCGGCCCGCCTGACCCGGCTGGTTGGCCTGCGGGGCCGGATGATGGCCCGCAACCTCCTCGCCCTCGCCGACCGGGGCCCGGTGCTCGTCCACGCCCACAACTCCCACCTCCAGCGAGAGAGGAGCAGCATGCGGCTGGGCGACATCCCGCTGGAGTGGTGGAGCGCCGGGGCCGTCGCGAGCGCGCACCTGGGCGGGGAGTACGCCTTCGTGGCCACGGCCCTCGGCACGATCCGGCACCGGGGCGTGGACGCGCCGCCGCCGGACACCGTCGAAGGAATCCTGTACGCGCTCACGGAGGACCGGTGCGTCGTCGACGCCCGTCGGCTGGCCACCGCCCTCGGGGAGACACCGCCCGCGCCCCGCGTCTCCCCGTGGTTCGGCTACGCCCCCTTCGACCCGGCCCACTTGGCGGGCAGCGACGGGATCGTCTTCGTCAAGGACCTCCCCCAGCCCTGAGCACCGGCCCCCGTCGCCCCCGTCCGGACGGGTCTCCCCCCGCCCGGACGGGCCTCCCCCACCCGGACCCGCTCACCGTGCCGGTCCGTGACCGCCGTCCTACGCTCGGGGCATGAGACGCCGCCCGATGCACCTGTCCGACGATGCCCTGGAGACCCTGCGCGCCGCGCTGGTGGAACTTCGGACGGAGCTGAAGGTCCCCCTCGCCTTCCCCAAGCGCGTACTCAGAGCGGCCGACAACGCCGCGGCCGCGCCGAGCCTGCCCGACAAGGACGCAAGGCACCTGCCGTTGTTCACGATCGACCCGCCGACCTCGAAGGACCTCGACCAGGCCATGCACCTGGAGCGGCGGCCCGGCGGCGGATACCGCGTGTACTACGCGATCTCGGACGTGGCGGCCTTCGTCGGGTTCGGCAGCCCGCTGGACGTCGAGGCGCACGACCGGATCGAGACGCTGTACTTCCCCGACCTCAAGGTGCCCCTGCACCCGCCCGTCCTCTCCGAGGGCGCGGCCAGCCTGCTGCCGAACCAGGACCGCCCCGCCCTGCTGTGGCAGCACGACCTCGACGCCCACGGCAACCTGACCGACTCGTCCGTGAGCCGGGCCATGGTCCGCAGCCAGGCCCAGTACGACTACGCGGGCGCCCAGCGGGCCATCGAGAACGGCACGGCCCCGGAGTCCCTCCTCCTGCTGCGCGAGATCGGCAAGCTGCGGGAGGCCGTCGAGATCGCGCGCGGCGGCATCTCGGTGAACCTGCCGGACCAGGAGGTCACCCTCAAAGACGGAGCGTTGCAGCTGAGCTACGTGGCGACGCTTCCGGTGGAGGGCTGGAACGAGCAGATCTCCCTGATGACCGGCATGTCCGCGGCACAGATCATGCTCGACACCGGTACCGGGATCCTGCGGACCCAGAAGGAGCAGGCCGATCAGAACGTGGTCAAGCGCCTGCACGACATCGCGAAGGCCCTGGGCATCGTCTGGCGGCCCGGCATCTCGTACGCGACGCTGGTCCGCAAGCTCGATCCCGGCAACCAGCGGCACATGGCCTTCCTCAGCGAGGCCACCGGCACGATGCTCAGGTCGGAGTACACGGTCTTCCGCGACGGCCAGAAGCCGGCGTACACGATGCACGCGGCGATCGCGGCCCCGTACGCCCATTGCACCGCTCCGCTGCGGCGCCTGGTCGACCGGTACACCGGTGAGCTGTGCGTGGCGGCGTGCTCGGACAAGGCCCCGCCAGGCTGGGTGCTCGACGCCCTGTACTGCATCCCGTGCGACACGGCACGGGGAAAGGGCAACCTGGCGGACCGGCAGACCGTGGACCTGGCCGAGGCCGCGATGCTCATGCACCGCGTGGGCGAGGTGTTCGACGCCGCGGTCATCGACACCGACGCCGAGTGGGGCAGGCCGCGCGAGGGCAGGGTGTTCCTGGCCGACCCCGCCGTCCTGGCCAAGGTGAAGTCGACCAACGGCCTGGACCTCCAGCTCGGAGCCGGCGTCAGGGCCACGCTCAAACGGGCGAACCCCTCCTGGGACGGGGACAAGGTCCTCTTCACCGTGCCCTAGGTTCACCGTGCCCCAGGGGTGTCCGGCTCCCGCATGACCCTCGCCGCCATGCCGAGGAGCACATGGGACGGGATGCCCGGGTTGCGGGCGGCGGCCCAGGCCGTGTCGGGGTCGCGCAGCCGCGCCGCGAGCACACCGGCCGGAAGGTGCCGGAGTTGCAGGACGGTCCAGCGTACGGAGTCCTCGGGGTCCTCGGTCATGCGGACCGCGTCGGCGACGGGCAGGCGCGGGTCCTCGGCGGCCCGGTGGCGCACCTCCGGGTCGCGGTCCGCGGCGAACCGGGCGACGAGCTCGGCGGGTGCGAGCGGGTCGTCGAGGGCGAGCCGGCGCATCCGGCCGTGCGGGTCGTCCGCGTACCGCAGCATGCCTTCCCGGGGGAAGTTGGGGTGCGTGCGGGGGCGTCCGGGGCTCGACATGCTCCCCGTCCACCAGGTCCACACCCGCAGCAGCATCTCGGCGGGGGCGTCGTCGCAGGACTCGGCGAGGAACAGCTGTACGACCCGGTCCGGGTCCCAGGCCAGGCGCCGGACCACGTCCGACGGGAGCCGCCGGGCCCGGGCCACGCTCCGGCGCACGAGGGCGTGGGAGGAGGCGGCGAGGCGCCGCATGGCCTCCGGGTCGTCGTGGAGCTCCGTGACCCAGGGCAGGGGGGACGAGCGGTCGCCGGGACCGATGTCCACGGGGATCGCGGCCCGCTGCTCCTCGGTGAGGTCCGCGCGGATCGAGACCGTGTGCCGGACTCCGTCGTCGGTGTCCTCGGCGAGCCGGGCCACCGTCCGCGCGTCGAGGCGGGGGTTGGCGGCGAGCGCCCCGCGCAGTCGGGCGTCGCCGGTCGCGAGGAGGTGCTCGACGAGGTCGGGGGCGAGGCGGCAGTGTTCGACGGCGTACTCCCCCGGCTCCTCCCGTACGTAGACCTCCCGGGGCAGCGGCTCGTGCTCGTGGTGCCGCAGCAGCGCCTGCTTCCGTACGCCGGGGGCCTGATCTGCGAGCAGTGCCTCACGCCGCTCGGCCGAGAGGGCCGGCCAGGCCGACGAGCAGGCCGACGCCCGGACTCCGGGGTCGGGATCCTCCGTCAGGGCGGCGGCGTGCCGTGGCGGCAGGCCGGGCAGCGTGGCGGCCTCGGCCCGGACACGGGTGGACGGATCGGCCACCAGCAGGGCGTAGGCCTCCTCTTCCAGCACGGCCCGCTGTTCGGCGGCGAGCAGGGCGAGGAACCGGCGTTCCCGTTCGGTGTCCGCGGCGCGGAACAGCCGGGTCCAGTGGGCGGGAGTCAGGGGCGGTCGCAGCTCGACCGCGTGGAGCCTGACCTTCGGATCCGAGTGCGTCAGGGCCACCTCCACGAGCTCGTCCGCCGGGAGGCGCGGCAGCTGCCTCGGGGAGCGGCGGATCAGTTCGCGGCGTACGGCCTGCGGGGTGTGCGGGTTCGACGCGAGGGCGTCCTTCCAGGCGTCGAGGACGGCCGGGGCCGGATCGGGTGCGGCCGGGAAAGCGTCCCAGACCGCCGCGCTCTCTTCGGCGCTCTCCCGGGCCACGGCCTCGGCCGCCGCGTCGATCCGCGCGCCGACCCGGGTCAGGACGAGCAGCCGTGGGACTCCGCCCTCGCCGGACACCGTCCCGGCGAAGGTCCCGCCGTCCGTCGCGGACAGCAGCAGCCCGCGCGGGTCGGGGTCCGCCCCGTCGAGCAACCCGGCAAGGGCCCGCACCGGGTCGCCGGCGAGGATCCGGACCCGCCGCCACGCGCCGCCCATGCAGCCGCCCGGGGCATGGGGGCCGGCGAAGGCGAGCAGGAACTCGCGGCCGCCGCCGAGCACGAGTCCGGCCGCCTCGGCGGGGCCCGCCGCCGGTTCGCCTCCGCCGTCCGCGGCGTCCAGCAGCCGGCGTGCCGTGGCGGCCTTCCGTATCCCCGGAAGCCACCACGTGCCCAGGGGCTCCAGCCCCATGCCGGCCAGCAGCGCCTCGTAGCTCTCGTCGTTGCGCAGCCTGTCGTCCTTCACGTCCGCCGCGTCCCCTCCCCCTCGTGCGTCCCGTCATCATCTCCCGAGGCCCGCGGGTGCCCGGCGGCCGCCTAGTGCTCTGACCGGAAAGGTTTGCCGGTTCACGGCGTCCGGTGCGGTGGATCGCAAGGCGGAGGGCCACGGCTCGTACTGGACGTACTCGCGTGGCCCGACAACGCGGCGAGGTGCCGTGCCGGGCGTCGTGAGGCGCGGAACCTTTCCGGTCAGAGCACTAGGCTTCCGGCGTGAACGACGACACCTCTCGAGGCCATGGCGTGCGGATCAGACCGGGCGGCCCCTCCGACGTACCGGCCGTGCTCGGCATGCTCGACGCCGCGGTGGCCTGGATGAACGGCCGGGGCAATACGGAGCAATGGGGCACGACTCCGTATTCGCAGAAGCCCGGCGCGGTGGCGCGGGTCGAGCGGTACACGACCGAGAACGTGCCGTACGTCGCCGAGCTGGACGGAGTACCCGTCGGAGCCCTCGTGCTGGACACGGGGCCCAGCCCGCAGTTGCCGATCGCGCCGGCCGGGGAACCCGAGCGGTACGTCCGGCTGCTGGTCTCCGACCGACGGTACGCCGGTCTGGGCGTCGGGGCGGCGCTGCTCGCCCATGCCGCCGAGGAGACCCGGCGGGCGGGCGTGGCACTGCTGCGGGTCGACTGCTGGGCGGGCGGCGGGGGCGAGCTGGTCTCGTATTACGAGCGCAACGGCTTCACCCGCACCGATCGGTTCCTCGACGGGGCCTGGCCGGGGCAGGTGCTGGCCCGGCGGGTGGGCTGACGGCGGGTCGGCCGACGGCGGGTGGTGCAGGCCAGGAGGCGGGTCAGGGGGCGGCGGGGGCCAGGAGTTCGGGGCCGTTGTTGCGGACGCTGTTGACCGCGGTCGAGACCGCCGTCACCGCGAGACGGCCTCCGCCCGGGGTGTGGAGGAGGGCACGGAGGTCCGCCGTGTCCTGGTGGGCGGGATCGAGCCAGGTGTCGTAGTCCCCCGGGTCGAGGGCCAGCGGCATGCGGGGGTGGACGCGGCCGGCCGCGTCGGTGGCCTCGGTGGTGATGATGGTGGCGGTGGTCAGCCAGGCCGACGGGTCTTCGTCGTCCTTGACGGCCGGGTCGCGCCAGAACTCATACAGCCCCGCCATGGCCATCACGCCCGTGTCCTCGGGGCGGATGAAGTACGGCTGCTTGTAGGCCTTGGCCGAGCCGGTGGCGGGCACGGCGACCCATTCGTAGAAGCCGTCCGCGGGCAGCAGGCACCGCCGCCGGGTGAACGCGCGCCGGTAGGCGGGCTTCTCGTGCACGGTCTCCACCCGAGCGTTGATCATCCGCGAGCCGACCCCCGGGTCCTTCGCCCACGAGGGGACCAGCCCCCACCGCACCGGCCGAAGCCGCCGGGCCACTTCGCCGGTGGTGCGGTCGGCCCGCTCCAGGACGGCCCACACGTCGTCGGTCGGGGCCACGTTCCACGAGGGGCCGAGTTCCCCGGCGGTGGGATCCCGCTCGGCGTCGAAGAGGCCCGCGAGGTCCTCCGGGGCCCGGGAGGAGGCATATCGACCGCACATGCCTCCACCCTGCCACCCTCCCGGGGGAAAACGGGCCGAAACACACCCGGCGGGGACGCGGCGTCCGATCCGGGCGTGAAGCCCGCACCCTCGGGGTACACCTCGGTCACGGTGAGCAAGCACCGCATCGCCCTGAGTGGCGGTTCTGGTCACGGTCGTTGCCCCGAAGGCGGTTCGTCGTGAGTCCTGACGCGGTCGTACGGCATTCCCCGGCGCGGATGGGGCGCCGGCCGCGGCAACCCGGCGTGCGACATACCGGGTTCACTCCCACTGCGGGGGTTCGCGGCCGAACCGGGAACGCCCTGCCGCTCGTTCTCCAGGCACGGCGGCCGGTACCGCCGCCGTTTCCGTCCCGTGCTTCAGCCGTCTCACACCCCGAGGAGCCCTCGTGGCCGTGCTCACCACGATCTCCGTGGTCCTCGGCGCCTGGTGCGCCGCCGGCATCATGACCGCCGCCCTGTACGCCGCCGTGCGCGGCCGACGCGTCCGCAGGCAGCGGGCGATGGCGGCGGCGCTGGAAGGGACCGTCGGCGTCCCCGGGCAGACGCAGGCCTCGGAGGTCACGCAGGCCGCGCCGGTCGCGCAGGCCGCTGAGCCCGCCGAGGCCACGGACACCGGGCACGCGGCGCAGGCCCTGGAGCCCGCGCAGGCCGCGCAGCCCGCGCAGGCCGACGATGCGAGTGGTTCCGCCCGGCCGCCCGGCTCGTCACCGTCGTAGGAAGGATCCCGGCGGGGCCGAGGGCGCGGAGCGGCTCGCCCCGCGCCGGGCGGACTGCGATGGTCACGACACCGGCACCGCGCTCTCACGGGTGTCTCCCGGCTTCGCCAGGAGCCGTCGGAGCCAGCGGGTCCTGGCGTGTCCCGCGTCGCGGGTGAGGGCCGCGTGCGGCGCCAAGCCGTCGAAGCCGTGGTAGGCGCCGGGCCATACGTGCAGTTCGGCCTGGCCGCCGGCCTGCCAGATCGCGTTCGCGTACGCCACGTTCTCGTCCCGGAACATCTCCGCCGACCCGGTGTCGATGTAGGCCGGAGGGAGGCGGGAGAGGTCGGTGGCGCGGGAGGGGGCCGCGTAGGGCGGCAGGTCAGCGGCGCCGTGGCGGTCGCCCAGCAGCGCCTTCCACGCGGTTTCGTTGGAGGTGGGGTCCCACACTCCGAGGCCGGACATCTGGCGGCTGGAGAACGTGCCGCCGCGGTCGTCCAGCATCGGGGAGAGCAGCAACTGCCCCAGCGCGGCGGGGCCCCCGCGGTCACGGGCCAGCAGGGCGAGCGCCGCGGCGAGTCCGCCGCCCGCGCTCTTGCCCCCGATCACGATGCGTTCGGGATCGGTGCCGAGTTCGGCCGCGTTTTCTGCCGCCCAGACGAGTCCGGCGTAACAATCCTCCAGCGGCTCCGGGTACTTGGCCTGCGGCGCCAGCCGGTACTCGACCGAGATGACGGCCAGGTCCAGTGGGAGGACCCACTCGCGGAGGATCCTCGGCAGCACGGACCACGCGTTGCCCATGATCATGCCGCCGCCGTGCATGTAGTACAGCAGGGGCAGCGGCCCGGCCGCCGCGGACGGCCGGGCGCTCACGAGCGTGAGGTCCGGTCCGCCCGGCGGCCCCGGCACACGGAGCTCCGTCACCTCGAACCGGCCGTCGGCGCGCAGCTCTTCGGCCGTCGGCCGGGGTCTGGCGGACGCGTCCCGTGCCTGCCTGGCCCGGAGGTTGTCCAGGGTGATCGGTTCCCTCGCGGCCCTGTCCAAACCCGCGAGTACGGCGCCGAGTTCGGGGTCGAAGGGCGGAGCCGGGACACCGCCGGGCTCCGAGGGCGTGCCCGGGCCGGTCATGCGGCGCCCCGCTTCTCGTTCACCGCTGTACGCACCTTCCCCCGTCGACGCCGGCCGCATCAGCCCCGTACACAGTAGGTCGTCGCCACGGGCGGGGCGGGGTGGGTCGGGGGCCCGCTTCTTCAAGTCGACGCCCGTATCGCAGAATCACGGTTTCAGGAGACCTGCGGAGACGGGGAGTTGCGGAATGCGTGTGCTGTTGTCGGCGTACGGGGGGCGCGGGAGCGTCGAACCCATGGTGGGGCTCGCCCTGGCGTTGCGGGAACTCGGTGGGGAGGTGCGGGTGTGCGCGCCGCCCGACGAGGAGTTCGTGGAGCGGTTCGCCGGAGTCGGCGTGGAGATGGTGCCGGCCGGTGCGCCGGTGCGCCCGCTGGTGACCACGGTGACACCGGGGTCGGCGGCGGGGTTGGCGCAGCGCGCGGCCGAGTTGATGGACGCTCAGTTCGACACGGTCGCCTCGGCGGCCGAGGGGTGTGACGCGCTGGTGGTGACCGGCCCGCTGCCGGTCGCGGCCTGTGGTCGGTCCGTGGCCGAGAAGTTGGGCATCCGCTACGTGCACGCGAGCCATCAGCCGGTCAGCCTGCCGTCGCCGTACCGTCGGCCGCCGGCGCGGCGGGGCATGCCGCTGTCCGTGGAGCCGAGCGACAACACGGCGTTGTGGGAAGAGGACGCGCGGATCGCGAACGCGATGTTCGGCGAGTCGGTCAACTCCCGTCGGGCGGCGATCGGTCTGCCGCCGGTGGACGACATCCGCGACTTCGCGTTCAGCGCCCGGCCGTGGCTGGCCACGGACCCGGTCCTGTCCCCGTGGCAGCCGACGGGCCTCGGCGTGGTGCAGACCGGAGCGTGGAACCTGACGGACGAACGCCCGCTCCCGGCAGAGCTGGTGGCGTTCCTGGACGCCGGCCCGGCACCGGTGTACGTGGGCTTCGGCAGCATGCCGATCAGTGCCCCGCAGGCCTTCGCCAAGACGGCCATCGAGGCGGTGCGCGCGGGGGGCCGCCGCGTGGTCGTCTCCCGCGGCTGGGCGCAACTGGCCCTGATCGACGACCAGGACGACTGCATCGCCGTCGGCGAGGTCAACCAGCAGGCGCTCTTCCGCCGTACGGCGGCCGTCGTCCACCACGGCAGTGCGGGCACCACGACCACCGCCACCCGGGCGGGCGTGCCGCAGGTGGTGGTACCCCAGGGGGCGGACCAGCCGTACTGGGCCGGCCGGGTGGCAGACCTGGGCACCGGCGTGGCCCACGACGACCCGACGCCCACCGTCGAGTCCTTGTCGGCGGCACTCGGCACGGCCCTGGGCCCCGAAACCGGCGCCCGGGCGGTGGCCGTGGCGGGCACGATCCGCACCGACGGTGCGGCGGTCGCCGCACGGCTGCTCCTCGGCGCGGTCGGCCGGTAGGCCGGGGGTCCCGTCAGGGGTGGGGTTCGAACCGGGACAGGAACGCGCGGGTCGCGGGGGTGGGGTTGAACCTGCTCCAGATCAGGTACTCGGCACGGCTCGGGGCGCCGTCGAGCGGGAGTGCGCGGACGGACGGGGTGGCGTGGGCGATGGCGGCGGGGAGGAGTGCGACGGCCAGGCCCCGGCTGACGAGCCTCGTCATCAGTTCGACGGACATCATTTCGTAGGCGACGTCGCGCTCCAACTCCGCGGCCTCGAAGGCCTGATCGCTCTGCGCCCGGCCCGGGGAGCCCGCCGGGAAGTCGACGAACGGCGACCCGGCGAGCTCGGACAGGGTGACCGTGGCGTGGTGGGCGAGTTCGTGGGTGGGAGGCACCACGGCGACGAGCCGTTCCCGGCCGAGTTCGAGGGCCGCGACGCCATGGGGCTCGGTGCCGCCGGGCAGGCCCAGGAAGGCCACGTCCAGGTCGCCGGCGGCGACCTCGGCCGTCATGACGTCGCTCGCACCGACGTGGAGTGCCACGCGCACCTGGGGGTGCTGCCCGCGGAACAGTTGGAGGACCTCCGCGATGTCGATCGAGACCACCATGGGGATGATCCCGATGGTCAGTCGCCCCCGTACCTCGCCCACCGCCGCGGCCGCGTCGGCCGCGGCCCGCTCGGCGGCCTCGATGGACTGGCGCGCGCCCGCGAGGAACGCCTCGCCCGCCGGGGTCAGTTCCACCCGCCGGCTGGTCCGGGCGAACAGTTTCGCCCCGAGCTCGCGCTCCAGGTTGGCGATCTGGCGGCTGAGCGCCGACTGGGCGACGAAGCAACGTGCCGCGGCCCGGGTGAAGTTGCGGGTCTCGGCCACGGCGACGACGTACCGGAGCTGTCGGAGTTCCATGCCATCCATCCTCCGGCGCGATCGGTCCGATGACAACCATGTCTTGGACGCATGGGTGGTGGCGCGACAAGACTGCCTGTATGAGCACTTCACCGCAGCGGGAGCTGGTACCGGCAGAGGCGGAGCGGGACCCGGGACCGCGCGGCGGTGGACGGGCGCGCGGAGCGGGCGGCGCCGTCGCGCTGATCGCCGCCACGGCTCTCGCGCCGGCCGCCTGGGGGACCACGTACGCGGTCACGACGGAGCTTCTGCCGCCCGGCCACCCGCTGTTCGCCGCCCTGATGCGGTCACTGCCCGGAGGGCTGCTGCTCCTGCTCCTCACCCGGGTGCTGCCGCGCGGCGCGTGGTGGTGGAAGGCCGCCGTGCTCGGCGCCCTCAACATCGCGGCCGTCTACACGCTCCTCTTCGTGGCGGCGGAGCTGCTGCCCGGTGGTGTCGCGGGCACCCTCGCCGCCGTGCAGCCGATCATGGTCGCGGGGCTCGCGGTCGCCGTCCTGCGGGAGCGTGCCTCGGTCTGGCGCATCGGCTGGGGCATCGCCGGAGCCGCCGGCGTCGGGCTCGTGATCCTCGGTCCGAGCGCGCGACTCGACGGGGTCGGTGTGCTCGCGGGTCTCGCGGGGGCCGGTTCCATGGCACTGGGGATCGTCCTCACCAAGCACTGGGGCCGTCCCGCCGGAGTCGGCCCCGCGTCGATGGCCGGCTGGCAGCTGACCGCGGGCGGACTCGTCCTGCTGCCTCTCGTGCTGCTCTTCGAGGGCGCTCCCCCGCGTCTGGACGGGTCCGCGGTGAGCGGCTACCTGTGGCTGGGCACCGTGGGTGGATTCATCGCCCACGTGCTGTGGTTCCGCGGCATCGGACGGCTTCCCGTGACCGCGACCGGCATGCTCGTGCTGCTGTCGCCCCTGGTCTCCGCGCTCATCGGTGCGTTGATGCTCGGCGAGGCCTTCACGCCCGGGCAGCTCGCCGGATTCGGCCTCGCCCTGGCCGCCCTGCTCGCCGGTCAGCTGGACCCCGGTCGGCCGGCGGCGGCCCGTGAGGTGCGGAAGGTGCGGCGGTAGGTGTCCGGAGGGACGCCGATGGTGCGGTTGAAGTGGCGGCGCAGCGATGCGGCGGTGCCCATGCCGGTGGCCTGCGCGATGGCGTCGATGCCGTCGCCGGTGGTCTCCAGCAGCTCCTGGGCGCGCCGGATCCGCTGGGTCAGCAGCCATTGCAGCGGGGTGGTGCCGGTGACCGCCCTGAAGTGGCGGCCCAGGTGGCGCGAGCTCATGTTCGCCCGCCGGGCCATGTCCTCGACGGTCAGCGCCCGGTCGAGGCGTTCGATGGCCCAGGGGAACAGCCTGGTGAGGGGATGGTCGTCCTGGTCGGGCACCGGGGCGGGGACGAACTGGGCCTGGCCGCCGGCCCGGTGCGGGGGCACGACGAGGCGGCGGGCGATGGTGTTGGCGACCGCCGAGCCGTGGTCGAGGCGGACCAGGTGCAGGCACAGGTCCATGGCGGCGGCCTTGCCCGCCGAGGTGAGCACGCTGCCGTTGTCCACGTAGAGCACGTCCGGATCGACCTCCACCCGTGGGTGGCGGTCGGCCAGGGCGCGGGTGTGGGCCCAGTGCGTGGTCGCGCGCCGGCCGTCCAGCAGGCCGGCGGCGGCCAGTACGAAGGCGCCCGTGCACAGGGAGGCCACCCGCGCGCCCGCCTCGTGGGCCGCGCGGACCGCGTCGACCAGGTCGGCGGGCGGGTCCACGTCGATGTCGGCCCAGCCGGGGACGATGACCAGGTCGGCGGCGGCGAGGCCGTCGAGCCCGCTGTCGGGCTCCATCCGGAACCTTCCGACCCGCACGGGGCCCGGCCCGCAGAGGGCGAACTCGTACCAGGGGTCGACGAGGTGGGACAGGTCGGCGCCGAAGACCTCGCAGGCCAGGGACAGTTCGAAGTGCAGCATCCCGTCGGTGACGGCGAGCGCGACGGAATTCATGTCCGGAATTGTACGGGCCATGTCGTTCCGGACACTCGTGCCGGTCATCCACCGCCCGCATGATGTTCACAGTTCAACGGTCAAGAGCGGCGGGAGAAGCTGATGAGTGCAGGTCAGAGGGTTGCGGTGTTCGGTGCCTACGGGCACACCGGCCGTTTCGTGGTGGCGGAGCTGCTGGCGCGCGGGTTCGTCCCGATCGCGTCCGGACGCGACGCCGACAAGCTGCGGCAGCTCGCGGCCTCCCACCCCGGTCTCGACGTCCGGCCCGCCTCGGTCGACGACGCCGCCTCCCTCGACCACGCGCTCGCGGGAGCGGCCGCCGTGATCAACACCGCCGGCCCGTTCGCCACCACCGGCTCACCGGTGATCGAGGCGGCCCTGCGCGCCGGGATCCCGTACGTGGACGTGGCGGCCGAGATCGAGGCCAACGCGGACACCTTCGGGCGCTTCGCGGATCCCGCCCGGGCCGCCGGCGCCGTGGTGATCCCCGCGATGGCCTTCTTCGGCGGCCTCGGCGACCTGCTGGTCACCGCGGCGCTGGGTGACCGGACACGGGCCGACGAGGTCCACGTCGCGTACGGGCTCAGCAGCTGGCACCCCACCGCCGGCACCCGCGCCGCCGGCAAGGTCTCCGGGGAGCGCCGGAACGGCCGGCGCGTCCGCTACGGCCAGGGGCGGCTGGAGTACCACGACGACGCGCTGCCGACCCTGAAGTGGGCCTTCCCAGAGCCGTTGGGCGCACGTGAGGTGATCGGCGAGTTCACCATGGCGGACGTCGTCACCGTCCCCAGCCATCTGGACGTCCCCGAGGTCCGCACCTACATGACGGTCGAGGCCGCGGGCGAGCTGGCCGCGCCGGACACCCCGGCACCGACCGCGGTCGACGGGCGCGGGAGGTCCGCGCAGTCCTTCCTGGTCGACGTGCTGGTGCGATCCGGCGGCGAGGAGCTGCGCGCCACCGCGAGCGGCCGGGACATCTACGCCGTCAGCGCGCCGCTCGCGGTGGAGGCCGTCCACCGCGTCCTGACGGGTCGGACCACGGCGTCCTGCGGGGTCCTGTCCGCCGGGGCGGCTTTCGACGCGGCCGAGTTCCTCGGCACGCTGTCCGCGCACCTGGTCGTCGATCTGCGCCGTTAGGGCCTGTCCGACTCCGATCCGCCGGACAGGCCCCCGTCGCACCGGCGGCCCGTGGTCTCAGCCGCCCACGTAGTCGGCCAGGTGCTCGCCCGTCAGGGTGGAGCGGGCGGCGACCAGGTCGGCGGGGGTGCCCTCGAAGACGATCCGCCCGCCGTCGTGACCGGCGCCGGGGCCGAGGTCGATGATCCAGTCGGCGTGCGCCATCACCGCCGGGTGGTGCTCCACGACGATCACCGACTTGCCGGCGTCCACCAGCCGGTCGAGCAGGCCGAGCAACTGCTCCACGTCGGCGAGGTGAAGGCCGGTGGTCGGCTCGTCCAGGACGTAGACCCCGCCCTTGTCGCCCATGTGGGTGGCCAGCTTGAGCCGCTGCCGCTCGCCGCCGGACAGGGTCGTCAGCGGCTGGCCGAGGCTGAGGTAGCCGAGCCCGACGTCCGCGAGCCGCTCCAGGATCTTGTGGGCGGCCGGCGTGCGCGCCTCGCCGTCGCCGAAGAAGGCCTCGGCCTCGGTCACCGGCATCGCCAGCACCTCGCTGATGTCGCGGCCGCCGAGCCGGTACTCCAGCACCGAGGCGTCGAACCGCTTGCCCTCGCACTCCTCGCAGGTCGTGGCGACGCCCGCCATGATCGCGAGGTCGGTGTAGATGACCCCGGCTCCGTTGCAATTGGGGCAGGCGCCCTCGGAGTTGGCGCTGAACAGGGCCGGCTTGACGCCGTTGGCCTTCGCGAAGGCCTTGCGGATCGGGTCGAGCAGTCCGGTGTACGTCGCCGGGTTGCTCCGCCGCGAACCGCGGATCGGGGCCTGGTCGATCGACACCACGCCTTCCCCCGCGGCCCCCGACAGATGGGGCAGCGACCCGTGCACGAGCGAGCTCTTGCCGGAACCGGCGACCCCGGTGACGACGCAGAGCACACCGAGCGGGACGTCGACGTCGACGTTCCGCAGGTTGTGCGCCGTCGCGCCGCGGATCTCCAGCGTCCCGGTGGCGGTCCGCGTCTTCTCCTTCACGGAGGCCCGGTCGTCGAGGTGGCGGCCGGTGATGGTGTCGCCGGCGCGCAGCCCCTCGACGGTGCCCTCGAAGCAGACCGCGCCGCCCGCCTGTCCGGCACCCGGCCCGAGGTCGACGACGTGGTCGGCGATCGCGATCGTCTGCGGCTTGTGCTCCACGACCAGCACGGTGTTGCCCTTGTCCCGCAGGCGCAGCAGCAGGTCGTTCATCCGGCTGATGTCGTGCGGGTGCAGGCCCGTGGTGGGCTCGTCGAAGACGTACGTGACGTCGGTGAGCGAGGAGCCCAGGTGGCGGATCATCCTGACGCGCTGCGCCTCGCCGCCCGACAGCGTGCCCGCCGGCCGGTCGAGGGCGAGGTAGCCCAGGCCGATCTCGGTAAACGAGTCGAGAGTGTGCCGCAGCGCGTCAAGCAGCGGCGCCACCGAGGGCTCCTGGACGCCCCGGACCCATTCGGCGAGGTCGCTGATCTGCATCGCGCAGGCGTCGGCGATGCTGATCCCCTTGATCTTCGAGGAGCGGGCGCCCTCGCTGAGCCGGGTGCCTTCGCACTCGGGGCAGGTGGTGAAGGTGACCGCCCGGTCGACGAAGGCCCGGATGTGCGGCTGCATGCCCTCCTTGTCCTTGGCGAGCATCGACTTCTGGATCCGCGGGATCAGACCTTCGTAGGTCATGTTGATGCCCGCGATCTTCATTCTGGTCGGCTCGCGGTGCAGGAAGTCGGCAAGCTCCTTCTTGGTGTACTTGCGGATCGGCTTGTCCGGATCGAAGAAGCCGGATTCGCTGTAGAGCCGGGAGTTCCAGCCGCCGCCCGTGTAGCCGGGGACCGTGATCGCGCCCTCGGCGAGCGACTTGGACGCGTCGTACAGCTGGGTCAGGTCGAGATCGGTGACCGTGCCCCGCCCCTCGCAGCGCGGACACATGCCACCGGTGATGCTGAAGGTCCGCTTCTCCTTCACCTTCTGTCCGGCGCGCTCCACGGTGACCGCGCCCGCTCCGCTGATCGACGCGACGTTGAAGGAGAACGCCTTCGGCGAGCCGATGTGCGGCTTCCCGAGCCTGCTGAAGAGGATGCGGAGCATCGCGTTGGCGTCGGTGGCGGTGCCGACCGTGGAGCGGGGGTCGGCACCCATCCGCTGCTGATCGACGGTGATCACGGTGGTCAGCCCGTCGAGGACGTCGACCTCGGGCCGCGCCAGGGTGGGCATGAAGCCCTGTACGAAGGCGCTGTAGGTCTCGTTGATCAGCCGCTGCGATTCCGCGGCGATGGTGTCGAAGACCAGCGAACTCTTGCCCGAGCCGGACACGCCGGTGAACACCGTCAGCCGCCGCTTCGGGATCTCGATGCTGACGTCCTTGAGGTTGTTCTCGCGCGCACCGTGCACGCGGATCAAGTCGTGGCTGTCGGCAACGTGCGGCGCGGGCGACCGCGTGTCCGTCCTCGTGGCCTTGCTCATGGTGTCTCCATCTGTGCGCTGGACGAAACGGAAGATCTGTTCGATCCAATCAGTTTCGGGCTCGGCGCACCTCGTTGATCCGGATCAGGTTGCCGGCGGGGTCGCGGAACGCGCAGTCGCGTCCGCCGTAGGGCTGCTCGGTGGGCTCCTGCACGAACTCCGCTCCCCCGGCCTTCAGCCGCGCGAAGGTGCCGTCGAGGTCCTCGGTGCCGAGGACGATGCGGGCGTAGGTGCCCTTGGCCATCATCTCGACGATGGTACGGCGCTCCTCCTCGGTGATGCCGGGGTCGGCGGCCGGCGGCTCCAGCACGATCGACGTGCCGGGCCGGCCGGCGGGGCCGACCGTGATCCAGCGCATCGCGCCCTGCCCGACGTCGTTTCGGACCTCGAAGCCGAGGACGTCGCGGTAGAAGGCCAGGGAGGCCTCGGGGTCGGTGTGCGGGAGGAAGGTCCAGTGAACGGTGATGTCTGTGTTGTCCATGTCCCTCACGCTAGCCGCGCCCCCGTGAGCAGGGCTTCTCCGATCCTGATCGGTTCCACCGATGCCGGGCGGATGCCGGACGGATGACGGACGGATGCCCGGCGGATGCCCGGCGGAGGCCCGGCGGAGGCCCGGCGGAGGCCCGGCGGGTGGATCATTCGCCGGTACGGAGTGCCTCGCGCAGCGCCTGTGCGAACTCCTCGGGGGCGCCCTCCCGGCCGTACTCGCCGCCCAGGAAGCCTCCGTGGTGGCTGGGGAACACGCTCAGCCCCGTGCCGAGCGCGGCGGCGATCTCCGCCGCGGCGCGGGCGGGGAACTCGTCTTCGGACTCCTTGCCCGCCGCGATGACGATGTGCGTCGGCGCGGCGCGCAGCGCCTCGAAGTCGGGCAGGTAGCCGGTGCAGGTCCGCATGTTCAGGCCCAGGAGCGCGTCGTCCCGCTTGCCGTCGTCCTCGGTCGGCAGTCCGAACTCGGAGGGCGACGGAAGCGGCTCATCGGCCCAGTCGGCGGGGAAGGGCCCCTTGCGGGACACCACGGAGAAGAACTTGACCATCGCGGGCCCCATCCCCTCGCGCAGGTAGGTCGCGTGGATGTCCTCGCAGACCGCCAGCACCACCTCGCGGTCGGGGAGGACCCGCGCCGAGGGCGGCTCGTGTGCGACGAGGTTGCGCACCAGGGACCCCTGTCCCTCCACCAGGGCGAGCGCGTTCACGGCGCCACCGCTGCTCGCGAACACGTCCACCGGGCCCGTTCCGAGGGCCTCGATCACGCGCCGCAGATCGTCGGCGTGCTCCTCGGGCGTGTTCTCGGTCGCGCCGTCGGTGCGGGGGCTGCGGCCCACGCCCCGGGGGTCGTAGGTGACCACCGTACGGTCGGTGAAGTAGGAGGCGAGGGTGGCGAACCCGGTGGCGTCCATCGGCGAGCCGACCAGCAGCAGCGCGGGGTCGGCGGCCGGGTCGCCGGCGGCGGCGGCGCGGACGTCGTAGGTGATCCGGGCACCCGCGGCGTCCAGGGTGTGGGTCTTGGTCTCGATCTCGGTCATTTCCGTCTCCTCGGTGGCCGGTCGTCACAGGGGTGGACCGCCTCGGCTCCCGGAACTCATCGGTCCCGCCCGAAGTTTTTCGGGATCCTCCCGGCGCCGATCACGGCGACGGCCCGTGTGACGATGTCCCGTCGGCACAACCGCACCTCATGGGGGGACCATGCGCACCCGCACCACCACCGCCACGACCGGCCTCGTTGCCGCGCTCGCAACGATGCTGATCCTGGGCGGGTGCACCGCTCCGGGCGGGGAGCGGCAGGGGTCGGGGACCGCGCCGGCCACCGCTTCCGCGCCCGCGCCGGGTGGCGGCTCCTTCGACGGACCCCGGCCCCAGGACCAGAACCTCCTCGCCTGGACGGGCGACCCCAATGACGCGGGGCACGTCACCGCCCAGTCGGCCGCGGGCGTCGGCGGACGGGTCACCCTGGTGCGGATCGTCCTGCGCGAGCGGATCACCTGGTCGAACATCTGGCTCGGTCTGGCGGGCATCGACCCGAACGCCCAGCTCGCCAACTGCTACCTCGGTGTGTACGACGCGGGCGGCGCCCTGGTCGGGACCACCGAGGACATCTCGCCGCAGCTGATGACCGACGCGATCGCCAAGCCCTTCGCCCTCTCCAAGCCGTTCACGGCCGCCCCCGGCACCTACTTCATCGCCCTGCTGCTCAACGGCAATTGGGCGACGAACGGGCTCACCCTCAAGGCGACGGGGGCGGGCATCTCGGTCAACGCGGGCCTGGCGCCCCCGCAGCTCCGCTACAGCACCGTGCTGACGGGTCAGACCTCGCTGCCGCGCACGGTGAACCTCGCGGAACAGTCCACCAGCACCATCAACACCGGCTGGGCCAGCCAGTGGTACGCGGTCTCCTGAGCCGCCCGGTCAGCGGACGTGGGCGGCGATGGCCTGCGCGCAGAGCAGCGACTCGGTGTGCGTCGTGTCCACCTCCACGTCGTAGGCGACGCCCTCGTGGACCAGGTCCGCCTGCGCCGCGGCCATCCCCCGGACCCTGTCGCCCCGGGCGATCTCGCGGCCCTCGGCGACGGCGCTCTCGCACCTGACGCCCACCCACAGCACGTCCACTCCCCCGAGCGCCTTCTGCCAACGCTGCCGGGACGCCGCTCCACCGAGGAAGACGTCGTCGATGATGACCCTGGCCCCGGCCCGGACCATCGCCACGATGCCTTCCGTCCAGGCCTCCTCCAGCGCCCGGAACTCCGCGCCGACGCTCACCCCGCCGTCGGCGTCGAAGGTGATCCCGTCGTCCGACGCCCGCATCCGCGCGGGAAGCGCGTCGACGAACGAGTCGCATCCGAACGCCAGCCACGGATCGGGCAGTACGTCCTGCAGACAGCGCACGATGCCGGACTTGCCCGAGCTGGAACCACCGTTGAGAATGATCATCCGAGTCGTCACCGCGCCACAGTAGGGCGCCGGCCGCAGGCGTGTCCCGGGGGTTTGGATGTTGGAGACCGGACGGTCGTGGGTCCGAGGATGGGCCGTGGCCCGGGGGATGCCCGAGCCGGTGGACGTGCCCTGGGGACTGCGGATCCAGACCGGAGTGCCGACCCAGGTGGTGCGTCACGTCCTGCTCGACACCGATGCCGAGACCGCCCGGGGGCTCATCGGCACGATCACCGAGCCCACCACGTGCGTCAAGGCCTTCCTCGCACCGGCCGACATGGAACCGTGGTTCTCGTCCGCATGGGAGCCCACCGATCCCTGCTTCCTGATGGCCGTCGATCTGCGACCGTCGCGCGTGCGGGCGCCGGACGGGTACACCGTCACCGTCGAGACCACCGGCGGCGTCACCCACGTGCGCGTCCTGAGCGACGCCGACGGGGAACTCGCCGCGTGCGGCCGGGCCGGTCTGACCGGTACGGCCTGCGTCTTCGACCAGATCGTCACCGAACCGTCCCACCAGCGCCGTGGCCTGGGGACGGTGGTGATGGCCTCGCTCACCAACACGGCCGTCGACAGCGGGGCCTCCGCGGGCGTTCTGGGTGCGACCGTCCAGGGCCGGGCGCTCTATGAGGCGCTCGGCTGGAAGGTCCTCTCACCCTTGAGCGGGTTCGTCTACCAACCCGTCGCCTCCTAGCCGCTGCGGGCCGTAGCGTTCGGCCAGGACGGCCACCGCCTCGGCGACCGCCTGGCGGAGTTCGGGCGGGCCGAGGACCTCGGCTTCGGGGCCGAGGCGCAGCAGGTCTCCGACCGCTACGGCCTGGGACTCCACGGGGAGGCTGACGTGGAGCCGGCCCTCCGCGTCTACGGCGTCCGCGCCGGCCGCCTCCGCGTCCGCGAGGGCGCGTACGCCCGCCGAGCCGAAGTACATGGGCAGCAGTTTCCGGGCGCGCGGGGAGAGCCGCAGGACGGCGGTCTGCCGCAGCAGCGAGCTCTCCAGCCGGCGTGAGCTCTCCTGCCAGTACGCGGCCAGGTCGAAGCCGGTGGGCCGCTCGAAGCCGGCCTCCAGGGTCTCGACCGCCAGGAACCGGCCCACGCGGTAGGTCCGCACCACCTCCTCCTCCGCCTCAGCCTCCACCTCCGCCTCCGCCTCCGCCTCCGCCCGGGCCACCAGGTACCAGATGCCGCCCTTCACCACGAGGCCGAGCGGGCTCAGATCGCGGTGGACCTCGCCGCCCCAGCGGCGGTAGTGCGTGCGCAGGATCCGCTGGTCCCACACCGCCTGCGCGATCCGCGCGAGGTGCGGTACGGGGTCGGCGTCGCGGAACCAGGCCGGGGCGTCCAGGTGGAACCTGGCTTGGATCCGCCGTGCCCTGGAGGCGAGTTCGGCGGGCAGTGACGCCTGGAGTTTGAGTTGCGCTGCGGCCAGGTCGGCGCCGAGGCCGAGTTCCCGCGCGGGGCCGGGTGCGCCGGCGAGGAAGAGGGAGCCGGCCTGGGCGTCGGTGAGGCCGGTGAGCCGGGTGCGGTAGCCGTCCATCAGCCGGTACCCGCCGGCCGGGCCCCGGTCGGCGTGCACGGGGACTCCGGAGGCGCTCAGCGCGTCGATGTCCCGGTAGACGGTACGGACCGACACCTCGAGTTCGGCGGCGAGCTCGGGGGCGGTCATCCGGCCGCGGTTCTGGAGCAGCAGGAGGAGGGAGAGGAGCCGGTCTGCGCGCATGCGGTTCATTGTCCGGGATACCTGACAGAACATGTCAGGAATCCCGGACAGGCTGTTCCCACGCCGGGGGCACCGACCGCCCGCCGGTCGACGACGCACAGCGCAGGAGGACCACCATGCCCACGCCCACGCCCGCTCCCACGCAGACCGGCGGCCACTTCACCTTCGCCGACTGGGAGGAACAGCCCGTGGGCCCGGCCGGCACCGCACCCCGGCTCGCCCGCGCCACGGTGACCAACTCCTTCTCCGGCGCGATCGAGGCCCCCGGCACCGGCTGCTCGTACACGATCGCGTACACCGGGGAGACCTCCGGCACCTACACCGGCATGGAGCTCCTGTCCGGCACGGTCGACGGCCTCGAGGGGACGTTCGTCCTGGAGGAGCGGGGCGATTTCGACTCCTCGGGCACACGCTGCCGCTTCGAGGTGGTCCCGGGCTCGGGCACCGGCGAACTGACCGGCCTGTCGGGCTCGGGCGGGTTCGACCACCGGCACGGCGAGCAGTCCGTCGCGTACACCTTCACGTACACGCTGGACCGGAGCGTCCCCTCCGCCGACCCCGCCTGATCCGACAGGCCCCAGGTACAGACGCCAGCGCGGCCCCGGTCCCGTTAGGCCGGCCGGCGTGACGGCGACGCGGGGGCGGACCTACCGATACGTGGGGCCGGCGGAGCTCCGTGCGCTCGCCCGGCCGGAAGCCGTGGGTACGGGAATCGCGTCCTCCGCGGACTTCGGCGACTGGCTGGCCGACCGGCCGGCACGGGAGACGGCCGAGCCCTTCACCTTCGTCGTGGAGGCGTCGGGCATGCTGCGGCTCGCGGTGCGCCGGAGCGAGCACGTGGTGTGCGCCGGCGGCGGAAGCGTTCTGGCGGCCGGGGAGATGGGCTTCCGCGAGGAGTCCGGGCTGTGGGTGGTCTCCGAGGTCAGCAACCAGTCGACCGGCTACTGCCCCGATGTCACCTCGTGGACGGCCGTCGCGGAGGCCCTGGACGCGGCGGGGATCGCGCGCCCGGGCGGTTTCACCCACGCGGTGGTGTTCCGGCGCTGCCCCGGATGCGGTGAGGTCGGCATCGTGCGGGACGAGGACTACTTCTGCGTCTTCTGCGGTGCGCAACTGCCGGAGGAGTGGAACGTGGACGAGGCACGCTGACCCCGCCGCCTCGGTCCCTACGGCAGTTCCGCGGCCGGGCGGATCAGGGGCGGGTTGAGGCGGGCGAAGGCCTCCTGGCGTTCGTACGGGAAGTACGGGTACGGGGCCGGCCTGTGGCTCGCGGCGTCGAGGCGGGCCGTCTGCTCGGGGGACAGCGTCCAGCCGGTCGCGCCGATGTTCTGACGCAGCTGGGCCTCGTTGCGGGCGCCGATGATGACGGAGGACACGGTGGGGCGTCCCAGCAGCCAGTTGATGGCCACCTGGGGGACGCTCCGGCCCGTCTCCCGCGCGACCTCGTCGAGGGCGTCGACCACGTCGTAGAGGTGTCCGTCCTCGACGGGCGGGCCGTAGTCGGCGGTCTGGTGCAGACGGCTCCCCTCGGGCAGCGGTCGGCCGCGGCGCAGCTTGCCCGTCAGGCGGCCCCAGCCGAGGGGGCTCCAGACCATGGCGCCGACGCCCTGGTCGTGGCCGAGGGGCATCAGCTCCCATTCGTAGTCGCGACCGATGAGGGAGTAGTAGACCTGGTGGGCCACGTAGCGCGGGAAGCCGTGCTCCTCGGAGGCGGCCAGGGACTTCATCAGCTGCCAGCCGGCGAAGTTGGAGACGCCGATGTAGCGGATCTTCCCCGCCCGCACGAGTTGGTCGAGCGTCGACAGCACTTCCTCGACGGGGGTGGCGGCGTCGAAGGCGTGCAGCTGGAAGAGGTCGATGTAATCGGTGCCGAGCCGGCGCAGGGCGTCCTCCGTCGCCCTGATCAGGCGCGAGCGGGAGGTGCCGGCGTCCCCCGGCCCGTCGCCCGTCGGCAGGCCGGCCTTGGTGGACAGCAGCACCTCGTCCCGGCGGCCCTTGACCGCCTGGCCGAGGACCTCCTCGGAGGCGCCCGCCGAGTACACGTCGGCGGTGTCGAACATCGTGATGCCCGCCTCCAGGCAGATGTCCACCAGCCGTCGCGCCTCCTGCGCGTCCGTGGTGCCCCAGGCGCCGAACAGCGGCCCCTGGCCGCCGAAGGTGCCGGCGCCGAAGCTGAGGGCGGGGACCTTGAGGCCTGACGTGCCGAGCTGCCTGTATTCCATGATGGATCCCTCCAGCGAGCGGTAATGGAACGTTGGACCCGTTAAGGTGGGTCCAACCTAACAGGAGATCGGCACTAATGGAACCGGAGACCCGTTATGACATCCAGTGGTGAGGGAGCCGAGCCGGGAAGCGTCCGCCCCGGGGGCCGTACGGCCCGGGTCCGGGCCGCGGTGCTGGAGGCGGCCGGGGACACCCTGGCCGAGCACGGCTTCCACGGGCTGGACCTGGCGGAGATCGCCCGCCGTGCCGAGGTGGGGAAGACGACCGTGTACCGCCGCTGGGGAACCGCCACCGGCCTGGTCGCGGATCTGCTGGCGGACATGGCCGAACAGTCCCTGCCGCGCGCCGAGACCGGTTCGCTGCTGGAGGACATGCGGGCCAACGCAGCCCTCGTACGCCGCACCCTGGCCGACCCCCGTCAGGGGGCCCTGTTCAAGGCCGTGATCGCCGCCGCCACGAGCGACGCGAAGACCGCGGAGGCACTGCACCGCTTCTACGAGGTCCGCCTCGCCGAGTGGGCGCCGTGCGTTCGGGAGGCCGTCGAGCGGGGCGAACTGCCGGAGGGCACCGACGCCGCCGAGGTGGTCCGCGCGGTATCGGCCCCCCTCTACTACCGCTTCCTGACCTCCGCGGCCCCGTTGGACGAGGCCACGGCGGAGCGGGCGGCGCAGGCCGCCGTCGCAGCGGCCCGGGCGGGCGTCTTCACCGGGTGACCTGCGCGGTCACGGCCCAAGGCTGGATCACCAGCAGCCAGACACCGTACATCGGGACGGTCACCGGGAGCACGAAGGCGTCGCTCCGGACCCGGGTCAGCCGGCGGCGGGCGCCCGCCGTCAGCCGCCCGCGGCGCAGGGCCGACTTGGCGATCTCGTGCGCGGCCTCTCGGGAGACGCAGAGGGCCGAGGGCAACGCCGCCGCGGCCGCCACGAGGTAGCCGGTCAGCGGTGAACGGGGCAGGAACAGGCCGCCCACCATCACGGCCACGGTGATCAGGAACCAGGCCGCGCCCAGGAACCCGAACAGGGAGACGGCCTGCATCCACACCTGGTCGGTCTTGTGGCCGATCCGTCCCACGCGTGCGCGCCCGACCGTGGCCATGACCTCTTCGGACTCGGCGACCCGGGCCGCGGCCTCCGCGCTGTCGCGTTCGAGCGCCAGCCCCACCGCGTACATCACGAGTCGCTCGGCGCGCCCCACAGGGGTCTGCGAAGGGGGCTTCGGCGTGCTCATCACGACTCCGGGGGTGGGCGGCAACCGCAAGTGTCACCGCCCGGGCTTCCCGCGGCTGAGCTGGTCCACCAGTTCCGCGAGGTCCTCACAGACCTGCTCGATCTTCAGGCGGACGTTGTTCTGCTCGGTGACGAGCGCCGACAGTAGCAGGCCCGTCAAGGCCGCGGCCCCGTTGAGGGCCTGGAGGTTGACCATGATCTCGAAGAGGGTGTGGCGGGCGAACGGACCCTCCCGGTCGATGGCGGCCGAGATCGCCAGGACGGAGATGATCAGGGCGCACGGCGCGCTCCCGGCCAGCTGGAAACGTACCGCCGCCCAGATGAGCAGCGGGAACACCAGGAACAGCAAGGACAGCGAACTCTGGGTGGCCGCGAGGGTGACGCCCACCGCCGCCGCCAACAGCGCCACCGCCTCCGCCACGCGGTAGGGGTCGGCGGGCCACCTGAGCGTGGGCAGGACCAGCAGCACCGGCGTCACGATGAGCACGCCCATCGCGTCCCCCGCCCACCAGGCCCACCACGTCGGCCAGAAATCCGCGGTCGGCAGGTCCCCGGTGACCACCAGCGTCCCGGTCCCGGCACTCGCGCTGATCAACATGGGGACGAGGCCGCCCAGGAAGACCAGCGCCAGTCCGTCGCGCAGCCGGTCCAGCTCGACGCGGAAGCCGACCCGGCGGAGCAGCAGGTAGGCGCAGACCGGGGCGAGGGTGTTCCCGGCCACGATGCCCAGGCCCGGCGCGTCGAAGGCGGTGATGTGCTGGATCGCGAGGAACGTGCCGATCGCGATCCCCGGCCAGACCCGGATGCCCAGCCACAGCAGGCAGGCGACGGCGATGCCGGTGGGCGGCCACAGGGGCGTGACCATCGCACCCTCGACGACCACGCGATGCCGCAGGCCGAGGCGAGCACTCGCGTAGTAGACGAGGGCGACGGCGAGGATCGGCAGGAGGACCGCGGGGAAACGTCGCCATGGCTCGGTGCGCACCACAGCATCAGACAACAGTCCCAAGGTCCGGCGGACCGTGACACGCGGCGATCGGGGGGTCAGGGCCCGGCATGGCCGGTCGGCGCGTCGTGGCGGGTCATGGCGCGTCCCGACCCGTCCCGACCCGTCCCGGCCCGTCGTGGCTGAGGACGAGCACCGCCGCGTCGTCGGCGTGGCCGGTGGAATCGGCGACCTTCATCACCTCGGCGGCCAGCTCCTCGGGGTCGGTGCCCGCCCCTTCCCTGACCACGCGGACCACGCGCTCCAGCCCCACGTCGATCGGGAACGCCGGCCCTTCGACCACGCCGTCGGTGAGCAGGACGATCGACCCCGCGGCGGCGATCCGGCGTCTGGTGACCGCGTACCCGCCGCCGGGCAGCATGCCCAGCGGCGGACCTCCGGCGTCCTCGGCGATCCCGCACCGGCCGTCGACCGTGGCCCAGACCGCGGGCACGTGACCGGCCCGGGCGCTTTCGATCTCCCAGGTCTCCGGGTCGAAGCGGAGCAGGGTGCAGGTGGCGAACAGCTCCCGGCCCATGGCGAGCAGCACCTCGTTCGCCCTGGTCAGCACTTCGCCGGGGTCGTCCACCACGGAGGCCACGGCGCGCAGGCCTATGCGGACCTGGCCCATGAAGGCCGCCGCCTCCACGTCGTGGCCCTGTACGTCGCCGATGGAGAAGGCGAGCGCGCCCTCGGACAGCCGGAAGCCGTCGTACCAGTCGCCGCCTATGTCCAGGCCGTGCCGGGCGGGCGCGTACCGGGCCGCGGCACGCAACCCCGGCACGACGGGCAGTGAGGCCGGGAGCAGCTCGCGCTGCAGCGCCTCGGCCAGCTCCACGCGGGCCTGCTGGAGCTCCACCCCTTCCCGGGTCTGCGCCGCGAGCCGCCGCAGGGTGCTCAGCAGCTCGGCGCTGGTCGCCCGCGGTGTCCGCCGCGGGCTCATGGACCACTCCGGGGTGCAGGTGAATCCATTCGCCTCTGCTTCCGATGTACGAAAAGCCCGCCCCTCATCGTATTTCCGGTCGGCCCGCCGCGCGCGTCCCGCCGGGCCCCGCGCGCTCCTAGACTCCGCGAATGACCAGTGATCTTCTCCGTTTGACGGTCCTCGGGTCCGCGACGCCCTATCCCGACGTGGACAACGCCTGCTCCGGCTACCTGGTGGCCGGGGGCGGCGCGCGGGTGTGGGTGGACGCGGGCACCGGGACCCTGGCGCAACTGCGGCGGCACGTGCGCCTCGACGAGCTGGACGCGATATGGATCTCGCACCTGCACGCGGACCACACCGCGGACCTGCTCACCGCCTACTACGGCGCGCTCTACGCGGACGTACGGCTTCCCGCGCCGATCCCGCTGTTCGGGCCTCCGGGCATCGCCGACCGGCTGGCGGACTTCCTCACCAACACCGCGACCCGCAGCCCCGTCGAGTCGGCGTTCGCCGTCCGGGAGCTGTACGACGGCCACAGCGCGCGGGTCGGCGCCCTCACGCTGACCAGCCGGTCGGTGGCGCACGGAGTGCCCGCCTTCGCCGTACGGATCGAGGGCGGCGGGGACGCCGGGAGCGGGTCCCTGGTGTACTCGGGGGACACCGCCCCGTGCGCCGCGCTGACGGCCCTGGCCCGGGGTTGCGACCTGCTGCTGTGCGAGGCCGACAGCGCGCAGGCGCCCACCGCCGGCGAGCAGGTGCACCACACGCCCGAGGACGCCGGCGACACGGCGAGCACGGCCCGGGTCGGACGGCTGGTCCTCACGCACGTCGGGCCCTCCCTCACACCGGAGCAGGCGGTGTCACGCGCCGCCGGGCGCTATCGGGGGCCGGTGGAGTACGCCGCGCCGGGCGCGGTGTTCGTGGTCCGTTAGGGAGGAGTGGCGTTTCGGCGTGCGCGGGGGCGGCCTCGTGGGCGACCGTGGGACCGGGCGAATCCGCCGGCGCATCTGAGGAGGCTCTGCGTGAACTGGACACTCGAAGTGGTCCTGGTGCCCGTCACCGACCTGGACCGGGCGAAGGAGTTCTACGCCGACAAGGTGGGCTTCACGGTCGATCTGGACTCCGAGGTCGCCCCCGGGGTGCGCATCCTCCAGCTGACCCCGCCCGGCTCCCGGTGCTCCATCACCCTCGAACGGGGGATGCCGGTGATGCCCGGAACGGAGCCGATGGCACCGGGGACGTTGCGGGGCCTCCAGCTCTGCGTCACGGACATCGAGGCGGCCCGCGACGAGCTCGTGGCCCGGGGCGTGGACGTGTCACCCGTCCGGCACATCGGTGAGACCGGGTGGGAGGACGGGAAGGGTGACACCTGGAACTCGTTCATCACCTTCGCGGATCCGGACGGGAACGGCTGGATCGTGCAGGAGGCCCCTTCGGAGCTGTCGGAGCGCTGAGCGCCGGCGGTGCCGGCGGCAGGCGGACGACGAACCGGGCCCCGCGCGGGGAGTCCTCGGCGGTGAGCGTGCCGCCGTGATGCGCGGTCAGGTCGCGGGCGATGGCGAGGCCCAGGCCGGCTCCGCCGTGGTCGCGGCTGCGGGCGTCGTCGAGGCGGGTGAACCGTTCGAAGACCCGTTCGCGGTCCTCGGGCGGGATGCCCGGGCCGTCGTCGGTGACCTCCAGCACCACGGTGTGCCCGCCCCCGCTCAGGACGAGCCGGACCTCGCGGTCCGCGAAGCGCTGGGCGTTGTCGAGCAGGTTCGTCACCACCCGGGTGAGCCACAGTTCGCTGCCGGTCACCAGGAGCGGGGGCGCCGGCTCCGTCCGCACGGGGACGCGGTCGCCGAGGCGTGCGTCGACGGCGGCCCGGACCAGTGCCGTCAGGTCGAGCGGGACGGCCGCCACGGGCTGGGCCGCGTCGATGCGGGCGAGCAGCAGCAGGTCGACGGCGAGCTGCTGGAGGCGTTCGGTGTCCTCGAGCGCGCCGCCGATCAGCTCGGGCCACAGCTCTGGGTCCCGGACCGCGAGGGCCACCTCCAGCTGGGTGCGCAGCACGGTGATGGGGCTGCGCAGTTCGTGCGAGGCGTCGGCGATGAACCGGCGCTGGCGGACGCCCGAGGCCTCCAGCCGGTCCAGGGTGGTGTTCATGGTCTGCGCGAGGCGGGCGACCTCGTCACGGGTGTCCGGTACGGGGACCCGGCGGTGCAGATCGCGGTCGGTGATGGCCGCCACCTCGGCGCGGATGGCCTCGACCGGGCCGAGGGCGCGGCCGGTGACCCGCCAGGTGACGAGGCCGACGGTGAGCAGGAGCAGCGGTACGCCGAAGGCGAGCGCGGCCGTGGTGGTGTCGTCGGCGGCGTCGACGTCGCGCAGGGAGGCGCCCGCGTAGACGGTGATGGTGCCGGTGGGCGTGTCCGTGGTGACCTGGACTACCTGCTGGCGGTGTTCGACGCCGAGCGGGCGGCCCTTCCAGGCTCGGACGCGCCGGCCGGGGACCGGGGGTTCGACGGGGCCGATCGGCGGCACTCCGGCCAGGTTGGGGGTGGCCAGCACGACGCGGCCGTCGGCTCCGACGACCTGGACGAAATCCACTCCGTGGACGAGCGGCCGCACCCGGTCGAGGTTCCCCGCGGCCGCGAGCCGGGCCACGGTCTGGGCCTGCCGCAGCGCGTCCTCCTCGGCGCCGCGGACCAGGTTGGCCTCGAGCAGCCCGAGGAGGACGTACGAGGCCAGGGTCAGGGCGAGGGCGACCACGGCGACGGCGCCCGCGGTGGCCCGGGCCCGGACGGTCGTGGGCCACAGGCGGCGCAGCCCGGGCAGCCGGCGCAGGCCGTGGAGGAGGAGGCGGCGCGGGGCCGCGGGCTCAGCCACCGTCGGCCGCCAGCCGGTAGCCGGCGCCCCGTACGGTCTCCAGCGCGGCCCGGCCGAACGGCGCGTCGATCTTGCGGCGTACGGCGCTGATGTGGACCTCGACGACATTGGGGTCGCCGTCGAAGGCGCTGTCCCAGACCTGTTCGAGTATCTCCCGCTTCGGTATCACCTCGCCGGGGCGCCGGGCGAGGTACTCGAGCACGGCGAACTCGCGCGCCGTCAGCCGGATCTGGGTCTCACCCCGGGAGCACAGGTGGCGCGCGGGGTCGAGCAGCAGGTCCCCGAAGCGCATGGTCTGGGGGCTGCGGCGGCCGGTGCGCCGGCCGAGGGCACGCAGGCGGGCGACGAGGACGAGGTAGGAGAACGGCTTGGAGAGGAAGTCGTCGGCGCCCGTGTCCAGTGCCTCCGCTTCGTCGTACTCGCCGTCCTTGGCGGTGAGCATGAGGATGCCCGATTCGACGCCGGCGGCGCGCAGCCGGGCGCAGACCCGGTAGCCGTTGAGTCCGGGCAGCATGATGTCGAGCACGATGACGTCGTAGTCGTGCTCGGTGGCCATCCACAGCCCTTGCGGGCCGTCGTGTGCCAGGTCCACCGTGAATCCCTCGGCCTGCAGCCCCCGCTGCAGGGCCACGGCGAGCCGCCGTTCGTCTTCCACCACCAGTACACGCATGGCGCCCAGGGTCTCAGGCCGCGCGGGCGCGGGGCTGAAGGGGTCTTCAGGCGGCTTCAGGTGGGCTTCAGCTTTCCTTCCGCATGCTCTGGGCGAGCAGCCGGGCGGAGTGCCCGGGGTCATGAGGAGTACCCGTATGTCTGAGTCTTTCCCCCCGCCGCCGGAGCAGCAGCCGCACCCGGAGCCCGAGCAGACGGCGCAGTTCGAGCAGCCCGCGGCGGAACCCGCGAAGTCCGCCCGTGCCGCACGCCTCGTTCCGCGCGGCAAGGGTGCCCGCTGGGCGGCGATCGGCGCGGCCGTGGTGATCGTGGGCGGCGGGACGGCCGCGCTGACGGCGCTGGCCGTGTCCGGTCACCACCGCGACGGCCACCCGGTCCGGTTCGAGGTGCGCGAGGGCGGTCCCGAGGGCCCGCACAAGGCCGGTCCCGAGGGGATGGGCAAGGCCGGGCGGCCCGAGGGCATGGGCAAGCACCGCGAGGGGCTGCCGGGTGGACCCGGGGAGCAGGGCCCCGGGGGCCCGAAGAAGGCGGCGCCCGCGCCGCTGCCGTCGCTGGCGATCGGCGACGCGGCGGAGAAGGCCGCGGCGGCGGTGACCGGAGGCAAGGTCGAGGGCATCCGGGTGGTCGGTCAGGAGGGCGGCGGCAGTGCGTGGCGGGCCGTGGTGCTCGGTCCGGACGGCGTCCGGCACGCCGTCACGGTGTCCGGCACGGACGGCGCGGTCACGGGCAACGTGGTGCTGTCCGGCCGCTGACGCGGCCGGGGCGGCGGTCCCGGGGCGGCGGCCCCGGTGCGGGCTGAAGTAGCGTTCGGTCATGAGCACGCCCCCGCCGCCCCAGCAGTCCCCCGGCCCGTACGGCCCCCCGCAGCCCCCGAATCCGTACGGCGGAGGGCAGTACCCGCAGCAGCCGTTCCCGCAGCAGCACCCCCAGCAGTACCCGCAACAGCACTATCCGCCGCAGCCGTTCGCGCAGCAGCCGTACTCCGGTCAAGGCCCCTGGGGGCAGCCGCCGATGGGGCCGGCGCCGCGCAAGAGCCGGACCGGCATGGTGATCTGGATCGTCGTGGGCTCGCTGGTCGGGCTCGGCGTCCTCGGGTTCGCGGTGAAGCAGATCGCGGACGCGGGATCGGTGGCGAGCGGATCCGGTTTCCCCGCGGCCGAGTACCGGCTGACGGTGCCGAAGACGCTGCTGGCCGGCGAGTTCGAGCTGGCCCAGGACCTGTCGGAGGGCGAGGGCGGGAAGGCGATCAAGAACTCGTACGACCCGAAGATCCGCAACCCGCAGCCGGTGGTCGCCCAGTACGGCTCGGCTTCGGCGAAGGGACCGGGCGTCCTCGTCCTCTCCGGGATGTACGGCCAGTTCAAGGATCCCTCGGGAGCCCGCCGCAAGATGCTGGCCGGTGCCGCGGACGCCGACGGCGCGACCGTGGCCGTCCCCGCCCGGGAGATCACTCCCCCCGGTTCCGACATCACCGTGTCCTGCGAGGTGCTGACCTCGAAGCAGGACGGTGCCACGGTCACCCTGCCGATGTGCGCCTGGGCGGACGGGAACACGGGGGCCACGGTGGCCGTCGTCACACCGGAGACCTCGCTGCAGGCTCCCGGCTCCGTCGACCTGGCCAAGGTGGCCGAGACCACCGTCAAGGTACGTGCGGAGGCCCGGCAGCCGATCGGCTGACCGCGTGGCGCCGCCCGCCGGCCGCCCGGACGCGCCGCCGACCGGTCCGGCCGCCGGCGGCGTCTACTGGGAGCGTCAGGGAACACGACGGCTTCTGTGGAGGACCGGCCGGCATGCGGAAGATCGCGGCGCAGCTTTTCATCTCGCTCGACGGCGTCGTGGAGGCGCCCGACCAGTGGCACTTCCCCTACTTCGACGAGGAGATGGGGGCGGCCGTGGACACCACCCTCGGCTCGGCCGACACCCTGCTCCTCGGCCGCAGGACCTATGACGGCTTCGCCGGGGCCTGGCCCGGCCGGGAGGCGGCCGGCGGCGAGGACGCCCCCTTCGCCAAGGTCCTCGGCGACGCGAGGAAGATCGTCGTGTCGAACCGGCCGCTCGAACCGGGCTGGCGCAACTCCGAGCGCGTCGAGGGCGATCTGGCCGGTGCCGTCACCGCCCTGAGGAACGGGCCGGGCACCGGTCGCGTCTGGATCAGCGGCTCGGTCTCCGTCGTCCGTCAGCTGATGGCCGCGGGGCTGCTGGACGAGTTGAACCTGCTGGTGCACCCGATCGTCGTGGGCAAGGGCCTGCGGCTCTTCGAGGAGGGCGAGGCCACCGTCCCGCTGACGCTGCTCTCGTGCGACACCTTCCGGACCGGTGTGCTCAACCTCTTCTACGCCCCGGCGGCCTCGGCCGGCCACGGCACGTACGAGGACGCCAAGACCCACCTCCCCCGGCACTGACCGCTCAAGGGGCCGGCGCCATGGCCTGGCCTCCGATTCCCGCGGCGCCCCCGAGCTGCCCCTGCCACCAGGCTTCGACCTCGTCGCGGCTCATCGCGGCCCAGTCGGGGGTCTGCTCGACCTGGGCGCGGCCCAGGCGGCGGGCCAGCGCCACCAGTTCGCGCCCGGCCGCGCCCCGCGCCTCCTGGTAGGCGTGCAGCAGCTCGTCCCAGGAGGCGGAGGCGCGCCAGGCGGATTCGAAGGCGGCCGCGTCCTGCATGGCCTTGGCCGCCCCGCTGGTGTTGTGCGGCCGCACCACGGTGGCGGCGTCACCGGCGAGGAGGAGGCGTCCGGCGGTGGTCCGGGCGGTCTCCAGGTCGTAGATCGGCTGGACGAAGGTGTCCTCCGGCGGGGTCAGCGCGAGCAGGCGGGCCCAGTACGGAGGGAACTCCCGGGCGAGCAACTCGGCCAGACCGTCGGCGAGTTCCGTGGTCAGGCGGCCCGGGGGGAAGCTCGTCGGGTCGTCGAGGCGCAGGTTCCCGGACCGCGGGGGCACCGCGTAGAGGACCCAGTTCACCCGGGTGCCGTCCGGGCCGGGGATGCGGTAGACGACGCAGCTGCCGCCGGGGAAGCACACGGTGGTCACGGCGTCGCAGGGCCAGATGTCGGCGCCGATTCCGTCCAGCAGCCGGGCGTCGAAGTTCCCGCGCCAGCAGACGTATCCGGCGTAGTGCGGCCGGGATCCGGGGCAGACCGCGTCACGGACGACCGAGCGGTACCCGTCGGCGCCGACGACGAGGTCGTGCCGTTCGAGGTCACCGGTCCCGGCGTTCGCGCCGGCGTCCGCGCCGGCGTCCGCGAGCAGCAGCTCGGCCCGCCCACCGTCCCCGGCGACGCCCGTCACCGTGACGCCCTGCCGGTAGACCACGGAGGCGGGAGTCGCCTCGCGCAGCCCGCGCCACAGCAGGCCCCAGTGGTAGGAGTGGAAGGGGAACGGCTGCTCCCAGAACAGTTTCCCGGCGGGTGAGGCCGAGCCGTCCCGCACCACCCACCGGCGGCGGGTCAGCCGGTGCGTGGGGATCCCGGCGGGCAGTGTGCCCATGGCGGTGAGTTCCGCGGCCCGTTCGTCGTGGACGCACAGGCCCACTCCCCGGTCGGCCATCCGCCCGCCGGTCCGCTCGAAGACCACCACCCGCTCGGCGCCGGCCCGCGCCGCCGCCGAGGCGAACGCGCAGCCCGCGATGGACCCGCCGACCACTGCAACCGTTCCGCCCCGCATGCCCGCTCCTTCGTCCCGTCCCGTGCCGCCGGATCCGCCCGGACCATGCTGTCCGCCCGGAGGCGGGGAAAGCGAGGGCCGGCCGGAGTATGGCGTCCGATCGGGTGTATCGGGCCGGGAATCGACGCTGTCCCGGCTCAGTCGTCGACGCGGCTCGTCCCGGCCCGGCGGGCGCGGGAGCCCAGGCAGCCGAGGCGGTCGCCGGTGACGGGGGCGCCGTCGAGGGTGTTCCGGTCGTACGTCACGTTCTTGACGCCGACGGACCGGGTGCCGACGGCTACGTCGAAGGACGCGTCATGGCCGGGGACCACCTGGCGCCGGGCCCCGGGCAGCGCCGCCGCCAGGGTCGCCGCGTCGTCCTCCAGGCCGGGGGCGTAGCGGATCACCGGGGGTCCCGCCGGGCGCTGGGCGGGGGCCGATGCCGAGGTGTCGGTGACGGCGAATCCGGCAGCCCTCAGGGCCTTGGCCACGACGGCGTCGTCGACGCGGACCTTGACGCCGGCGGGGTTGGTGCGCGCCGGGGTCTCGGGGACGGGCTGGATCCGGGTGTCGTCCGTGATCCGCCGGTCCGCCGCCAGCGCCTCCCACAGGGCGCGGGAGCGCTCCTCGTCCCAGACGAGGGTGGAGCCCACGCCGGGCACCCGGTTGTCGAAGAGCCTGATCGGGACGGTGGCGAACTCGGTCCGTTCCGGGCTCAGCCGGCCGAGTGTCATACCGATGCGGACCAGGTCGGCGACGTCCGTGCCCGCGTCGGTGCGCACCGACTTGAGCAGGGTCCGTACGGTGTCGGCCGTCCCCACCGGGTCGGCCAGGGCGCCCTCGACGGTGAGGCGGCTCAGCAGGTCGGAGACCGCGCGCTGCTGGCGCCGGACACGGCCGAGGTCGCCGGGGTGTTCCGTGTGCCGGGCCCGGACGTAGCGCAGCGCGATGCGGCCGTTGGCGTTGTGGATGCCCGGGGTCAGGTCGAGTCCGGAGTTCTCGTCCTGGAGGTGCTTGTCGGTGCAGAGGGTGGCTCCGCCCAGCCCGTTGATCGCCTGCTCGAAGCCGGAGAAGCCGGTTTCGAGGTAGTGGTCGACGTGCAGGCCGGTGACCTTCTCGACGGTCTTGACCGTCAGGGGTCCGCCGCCCCGTTTGTAAGCGCCGTTGATCTTGCCGCGGACACCGGTTCCGTCCGCGTACTCGACGTACGAGTCGCGCGGGATCGACACCACGCTCGCCCGGCGGCCGTCCTGCGACAGGTGCACGAGCATCATGACGTCGGTGCAGTTGCACCCGGCGCCGCCGACGTGCAGCCGGTCCTTCTCCGCTTTGGACAGCCCCTCCCGGCTGTCGATTCCGACGACGAGGACGTTCGTCCCGTGGCCGGACACGGGACCGGCTGCGGACGGGCCGGCCCAGGCGGCGCCGGAGACCACGGTGGTGAGGAGGGTCAGGGCGGTGGCGAGACGGAGCATCGGACACTCCAAGGCGGCCGGGGCCGACGCACCGGCACGTGGACGCGCGGGCCGTCGGATGGTCGGATGATCGAAGCCCGACGCTAGCGACTGCGGGGCGTCTCGCTCCGGTTACACGCCGGAGGCTGGTCCTGTCGGGGTACCGTCCGGACCGTAGTGGAGGGCCACGCTGTCCAGCGCGGGCCGCGCGCTTCCCGCGGGGCCCGCAGCGAAGGCGCGCAGGACGTTCTCGGTGACGGCGCGGGTGAACCTCCCGGTACGGGCGTCCAGTCCGTGTTTCACCTTCGCTCCGGCGTTTCCCGCCTCCAGGGCTTCCACCCAGCGCATCGTGCCCACCGCGAAGAGGCCCGCGCCGGACGGCAGCGAGGCGTACACGGTGTCCGCGTGGCTGTGCCGCCCTTTGCGCACGACCGGCGAGTGCGCCAGGATCTCGACCGGCCGGGGCGTGGGGTACCGCAGGTCGATCCGGTCGTACTCGACTCCGACGAGGTGGGGGAAGGAGTCCCCCGCACCCGCCCCGGTGCCTGCCAGCAGCCAGTGCCCGGGCCGGGTCACGACGAGGGGCGCGTCGACCGGGTAGCCGCTGTAGATGACGCCCAGCAGGCTGCTCTCCGGCTCTGGGGACGGCCGGCGCCGGTAGTCGTGCGTGGGCGGCAGGCCGCGCCGGAATCCGGGGTCCTGCGCGTAGTCGTCCTTGTAGCAGACGACGGTCCGGTCGGCTCCGACGGAGGATTCCCGGAGCCTGACGCGCCGGTAGCAGCAGTTCGCCCCGAACACGGCGAGGTTCATGCCCTTGTCGCGGGCGTCGGTCACGTTGCGGCGCTGCTCGGGGCTCCAGTACTCGTCGTGGCCGGGCGAGAGCAGGGCCACTGCTCCGCGGAGCAGTGCCGCGTCCCGGGCCACGTCGATGCCGGTGGCGTAGGCGAGCGGCATGCCGATCCGCTCCGCGAGGGCGAGCAGCGGCGCCTCGTACGTGAGGAACTGGCCCGCGCCGCGAGCGTTCGCGTAGGGGCGGTCGAAGGTGACGGCGAGGGAGCGCGAGCCCGGCTTGCCGGTGCTGCCCGTGTACAGGTCGGCGCCGCCCCAGCGGTTGTACGCCTGCCAGGTGCCGACGGCGTTGGCGAAGATCATCCGGCCGGCCGCCGAGGCGGAGCGCACGGTGACCGGGACGTACCGTTGCGCCCGCTCGCCGCCCACGGTGTCGAGCCGCAGCAGGTAGTTCCCCTCGGGCCAGCCGGTGGTGTCGGCCTCGGCGGTCCGCCGCCACTCGGCGCGGGCGGTCCTCGTGGCGGGATCGACCTGCCGGGCGGGCTGGAGCACCCCGGGCAGTACGGGCGAGCGCCACACCAGGCGGGCTCGGGCGCCGCCGTACCAGCCCATGCGGTAGGCGGAGACCGTGTAGGAGGCCGCCTTCGTCGACACCCTCAGGCCGAGCGGCTCGCCCGGGAGGACGGAGGTTCGCTCGGCGAAGCCCTCGATCGCGCGCGCCTTGCCGGTGTGGGTGATCCGCCAGTCCTGATCGCCCGGGTGGCGGTTCTCGGCCGCCACGTCGAACCCGGAGGGTCCGGCTTCCGGTACGGCCGCGCGCCCGGGGGCGGCGGCCGCGAGCAGCGGTGCCGACACGACGAAGCCGGCCGCGAGCCCGAGCACCTGCCGACGGGCCGGGCCCGAGCGGTGCAGGGGAGCCTCCGGCACGGAGTCCTCGATCCGTCCCATGGCCACTCCTCGCCTCCAGGGCCCGCCGACCCACCGGCCGAGACGGGCCCGGTCACCGTACGGCACACCGGTCCGCCCGCTCGGGCAACGACGAGCGGCGGCGTGTCCCGGCGCGGTCCGGTCATCCCGACCGAATGGTCCGTGCCTGAGACAATTGGCACGAGAAGTGGTGAACGTGAACCGATCGCGAGGACCGCTTGTCCGGCGCAGCGGAAGGCCACGAGGCCGTCTTCGAGGGCAGCCGAGCAAGCAGGTGAAAGGTGGATCCCATGACCGCTCCGCTCCTTGACGCCCCGGCCGTCGTCGCCCTCGTCGAGGACGCGATCACGGCGCCGTCCATGCACAACGCCCAGCCGTGGAGATTCGTACACCGGCCGGACACGGGCGTCATCGAGCTGCACGGGGATCCGGAACGAACCATGCCGCAGGCCGACCCCGATCACAGGGCCCTGCACCTGAGCTGCGCCGCCGCCCTGTTCAACCTGCGCGTGTCCGCCGTCCACGCGGGTTGGGGGCCCGTCGTGGAGCTGCTGCCGGACAGCGACGATCCGTGGTTCCTGGCCTCGGTGGCGCTCCGGTCGCCCACGTCCGCGGACGCCGACCTCTCCGTTCTCCACCCCGCTCTGCGGCGGCGTCACACCAGTCGCTTCCCCTTCACGGAGGAAGAGATCCCGCAACCGCTGCTGGACGCCCTGTGCGGGGCCGCGCTCCTGGAGGGATGCCGTCTGGCCGTTCCGGACGCCTGGCACACCGAGACGCTGCTGGGCTTGGTGCACGATGCCGAGCACCGCGAGGACACGGATCCAGCGCTGCGCGCGGAGACCACGGCGTGGACGCGTACGGGTGCTCCCGGCGAGGAGGCCCGGCCGGACGGGATCCCGGCCGAGGCGTTCGGTCCCGTACGGTCCGGTCCGGGAGCCACCGTGCGCGACTTCGGCCGCTCGCGCCCCCTGCCCCGCCGGGGATGGGCGGTCTTCGAGCGCCGGCCGCACATCGCGCTGCTGGGCACGGCGGGCGATGCGCCCGTGGACTGGCTGCTGGCAGGTCAGGCCATGCAGCGGGTCCTGCTCCAGGCCACCTCCGACGGTCTGGTCACCTCCATGACCTCGCAGCCGCTGGAGTGGCCCGAGCTCCGTCCGACGGTGCGCGACCCGCTCGCGGGGATGAGTCACGTCCAGATGGTGATCCGGCTCGGTTACGGCCCCGAGGGTCCGGTGACGCCGAGGCGCGCGGTGGCCGACGTACTCGACACGCGCTGAACACCGGAACGGGACGCGGGGGGGGGGGGGGGGGGGCCGGGGGGGCCCCCCCCCCCCCCCCCCCCCGGGGGGCGGGGGGCCCACAGGCCGGCAGGGGCGGCGGGCGGGGCACGCCCCGCCCGGTTATAGG